>DAOLYC010000015.1:0-16194 GCA_035425605.1 Ferruginibacter sp. | reverse complement strand
ATCGCATCTTTATTCACTAATAATTTTACTGCATTGATGCTGGCATTCATGATCATGTCTTTCAGCGGGCAGGCAGGTGTAGTAAGCACCACGGTAAATGAAACATTATTACCATCTATTTTAATATCTTTTACCATATTTAATGTTACAAGGTCTTTACCCAAATCGGGTTCCTGTACATTGCTTAGCGCTTTTAAAATATCCTCGTTAGTCATCGTTCAATTATTTGTTAAAAAACCTGATTGAACCGCAAATTTAAACATTGATGCCCTTACTTTGGTTATTAATTAAGGAATGTTGTTAATTTTGATAAAGACATTATAGATTTAAGCAAATGGCTTGTGGGTGATAGGTTATATAATGTATTACAAATTTTTGCTTATATCTTTTTTTGAAAATTATTGATGAAGAAATTTATACCATACTTTTTTATTACTGCTTTTTTATTCCCTGTTGCTGCAAAAGCACAGTTCGAATCTTTTAAAGATTCTGTTGTTCAACTTTATGGCATTGTAATGACAGCCGATAGTTTAAAAGGGCTTGAATCTGTGAGTGTGGTTGTTAAAGGACAAAACCGTGGCACCATTACCAATAATAAAGGGGTTTTTAGTATTGTAGTTTTAAAAGGCGATAATGTAGAATTTACCAGTATTGGCTACAAACCAAAAACCATTCATATTCCCGAAAACCTGGAAGGCAATCAGCAAAGTGTTATTCAACTGATGGTTACAGATACCATTTACCTGGCTGCAACAATTATTAAGGCAAGACCCACCCGGGCACAGTTTGAACGAGATTTTATCAATGCACAAGTACCCGACGATTATATAACTATTGCCAGGAAAAATAATAGCGAAGCTACCCGGCGGCTACTTGTTGCCAACCTTCCAACAGATGGAAGGGAAGCATCCAGTAATTATTTAAGACAAAATGCTAATAAAGCCTATTATTCCGGGCAAGCGCCACCAATGAATATTTTTAACCCGTTTGCATGGGCCGAGTTTATTAAAGCTTGGAAAAGGGGCGATTTTAAAAGTAAATAAAATTAGCATTTGCAGTAGAATCATTATCATTTCTTTTAGCTGCTCATCTTATTTATTATTATTTGACTTTCTTTGTAAAAAGATTTTTATATAATAATGAACACTTCTATAATTTCTTCTTTTGGGCATATAGGTAAAATTTTTCTTGTAGGTTTTATGGGAAGCGGAAAATCATTTTGGGGCCATAAGTGGTCGCAAAAATATAAACTACCTTTTTTTGACCTGGATGAAAATATAGAAAAGGCAGAAAAACTATCAATAGCTACCATATTTGAAAAACAAGGAGAAGAAAATTTCAGAAAGATTGAAGCAACAATTTTAAGAACATTTATAAATAAAGATAATTGCATTATTGCCAGTGGCGGAGGTACTCCTTGCTTTGCTGGTAATATGCAATGGATGAATAAAAATGGCAAAACCATTTACCTGGCTGCATCACCTAAATATATTTATGAAAAGATTGTGGATGAACAGGCTAAAAGGCCATTAATTAAAAACTTAAATCCATCTGAATTGCTTTTTTTTATTGAACAAAAATTAAAAGAAAGAGAATTTTTTTACAAGCAGGCATCCGTAATTTTGCCTGTTGAAGGAATGACTGAAGAATTTGTTCCGGAATTTATTACTGACCATTTACAAAACACTTAAATGCATAAAATTTATTTAAAAACAGCTGCCTTACTGGGCGCATTATCTGTATTGCTTGGCGCTTTTGCAGCACATGGTTTAAAACAATTACTTACTGCAGATACGTTACAAGTTTTTGAAACTGCAGTGCGTTACCAGTTTTATCATGTATTTGGTTTGCTGGCTGCCGGTATTTTATATAAAGATTTTACAAACAAGTTTATAAGATGGGCCGGTTTATTCTTCATAACTGGTATCATTTTATTTTGCGGATCTTTATACTTATTATGTTATGTAAAACAGCAGGCACTGCCTTTAAACTGGATTGGCGCAATTACTCCATTTGGCGGTGGGGCATTTATTGTGGGTTGGTTTTGTTTGTTTGCAGGATTGAATAAAGCAGGTTAAAAGTTTTCAATCTTTCTATACAATGTTATAAGTGTACCATCTTTATTTTCTATTGTAAAATCTATATGCAGGTCGTTCATCCTTTTTTTCATGTTTTTTAAGCCGTTGCCAAACTGGCGTAATTTTTCAAAGTTAATTCCGGTGCCATTATCGTGTATATATAAATATAAACCGTTGGGCACCCTTACCAGGTTAATATTCACTTCGGTGGCGTTGGCATGTTTTAATATATTATTCAGCGCTTCTTTAACAACCATAAAAACATTTCGCCTTATTTCTCCTGTAACTTCAATATTAGGCAATTTTTCTGCAATACTTATTTTACAATCAATACCTGTATCTTCAAAATATTCCAAAGCATAACTACGTATGTATGCAATCATGTTATATAAAGAGTCGTTGCTGCTGCTCATGCTCCATATAATTGCATTCATCTTGTTTAACAGGTCGTTGGCAGATGTTGAAATTTTATTTATTTCCGGGATGGGGTTATCTGTGAGTTTTCTTTTTGCCATTTCACTGTAAAGGCGAATGGTAGTCATACCTGCACCCAAATCGTCGTGCATATCTGCACTTATTCGGTTCCTAACTTCTTGTTGTGCTTTTATTATGGCTATTTGGTTTTCATATTCTGTTTTTTCAGCCTCAAGTTTTAAAGCTTCCTGTTCTTTAATACGCTTTATAAGCTCATTCTTATTTTTATAGTTAAGGCCTAAAAGAAAAAAGGTTAGCTCCAGCACTATACCTATATAATAATAAAACAGCGAAGATTTAAATAACGAATAGGTTCTAACTCCCATAAGTATTATTAAAAACGAAATAATAGAAAATAAAACCAGTATAGCGTTTCCGGCAGCTATATAATTAAATAATTTGTTTCGTTTTTTTAATGCCAGGTAAATGAATGTGATACCTATTGATAAGATAATAAACTTCATTATATTTTCAAGGTATAATTGAAATTCAAAGGCTCTTGAATAAAAATAGAGGCATGTATAAACACATAAAAGCAGCAGTATAAACCGCTCACTTAACTTTAAAAATACATCCAGTTTTTTATACAGGTTTTTTGTATTTAAAAACCGGCGTGTAAAAGCAATATAAAAAATAGTGCCGGCAACCAGAAAAAGAAAATCAAGATAACTTAAATATAATCTTGCAAAAGATGTGGTTGACCTGATAACAACTGAATTAAAGAATATTAACAGGAACATAAAGAACGAATACAAGGCATTGTAAAGAAATTCTGTACTGCGGCTTATGGCATAATTGGTAAGCATGAATAAAATCATCATCAATAAAACCCCGCTTAAAATGTATCCGAATATTACAATCTTGTTTTTATGGCTTATGATGAAGTTTAAATAGTTTTCTATAAAACTTTCCCTGATAACGATGGGTGTGATAGCATTTGACTCGTACTTGGCAGGTACCAATTTGATAAGTATAACCGATTGCTCGCCTGCTGAAAGTGCAAATTGTTTGTATCCATACTTATTTTTATCATTATTGATAAGAACAGGAGAGGGGTTTAATTTATATAAATCAAAATCGGTGAAATAAATACCTGGATATAAAAATGGTTTTACTTCTACTTTGCCGGGGTTGCTAACAAATAATTTTAGATAGTAAGTATAACCAACCATAAAGGACGGAATGGCCTTACGTTTTTTAAAATCGGTTAATGGAATAAAAAGGTTGTTCAATACTTCTGAAACCGATAGAGAAGCACTACTGTCTATATATAACATTGTTTTGCCAGCAATACTACTATCTTCATTTATGGCAGTTATATCAATAATTAATGTATCCGGAACTTGTTGAGATTTACCGGGTAGAATGCTGAATGAAAAAAAAATTAATGCAGCTAAGCGTCTCAAAAGGCAGAATCTTTTTATCAAACCTACATAAATTAAGCCGAATTTAAAACCCTGCTTTAGCATTTTTAAACCTTGCTTTTTCTAGTAGAGGATTTCTATATCTTTGTTGCCCATGGCAAACAAAACAAAATCCGAAAAAACTGGTGGTAAAAAGCCCGAAAAGTTTAAACAGGACAAGGAAGAAAAGGTAGAAGTGAAAAAGCTATTAAAAGATGAACGTACACACAAAATAGCCGGCAGTTTTTTACTGCTATTAGCATTTTTATTTTTCATTGCTTTTACATCCTATTTATTTACCTGGCAAAAAGATCAAAGCCTGGTTAACAATGCTGGATGGGATTTGCTTAAAACCAACAATCTTAAAGTAGATAACCTGTTAGGCACATTGGGGGCTTTTATCTCTCATCTTTTTATTTATAAGGGATTTGGTGTGGCATCGTATCTTTTTTGTACCACTTTTTTTGTTTTTGGGATTAATTTATTTTTTGGGAAAAAAGTTTTTCATGTTTTACGAAACATAAAGTATTTGATTATAGGATTGCCAATTGTTAGTGTAAGTGCTGCAACAATTTTTAATGGCAACTCTTTTCCCTGGGGTGGCGCTGCCGGCGATATGATGAGGGACTGGCTGTATAGCACCATTGGCCAGGTAGGTACCATTGCTGTTTTGCTGGTATCGGTGCTGGCGTATGTAATTTGGCGCTTTAACCCTGCTTTTAAACTACCTGCAAAAAATACAAGTATTAATACAAATGAAGAAGTTGTTCATACAGCAGAAGAACTTTCGGAAAAACATGCCTGGGATGCTAATGTAGATGAATCTAAAAAGAATACTTTAAAAGGCAACGGAACCATGTTGCAAAAAACACAAACTGATAATACAGATTTCACGCACGATATTAACCTGGTTGAAAAAGAAGAGCAGGAAATTGAAACACCTGTTGTGGTTGTTCAGCAAAATACAAATAATGCAAAAGTTATAGCCACAAGTGATTTGCCATTGGAAATAAAAAGCGTACCCGAAAAAATTGAGGAAGAGCCTGTAGTAACCGAAAAGCAACCAACTTCAAAACCATACGACCCGATACTTGACTTAAGAGATTACAAATACCCGGTGTTAGACTTACTGGAAAATCATGGCATTGATAAAATTGTACAAGATGCTGATGAACTGGAAAATAATAAAAACCAGATTATTAACACACTAAAAAATTACGATATTCAGATACAAAAAATATATGCCACCGTAGGCCCAACGGTAACTTTATACGAAATTATTCCGGCTGCTGGTGTACGAATTTCACGTATTAAAAACCTTGAAGATGATATTGCACTTAGCCTTGCTGCACTTGGTATCCGTATTATAGCGCCTATACCTGGTAAAGGCACAATTGGTATTGAAGTGCCCAATGCTAAAAAAAGTATGGTAAGCATGAAGACATTGCTTTCATCTGAAAAATTTCAAAAAAATAATTTTTCATTACCTATAGCCATCGGCAAAAAAATAGATAATGAAAATTTTATTGTTGACCTGGCCAGCATGCCGCATTTATTAATGGCTGGCGCAACCGGGCAAGGTAAATCTGTGGGTTTAAATGCCATATTGGTTTCATTGCTTTATAAAAAACATCCATCGCAATTAAAATTTGTATTGGTAGATCCAAAGAAGGTAGAGTTGAGTATTTATAAAACAATAGAAAATCATTTCCTGGCAAAACTACCGGGCGAAGAAGATGCAATCATCACCGATACAAAAAAAGTGGTACATACCCTCAATGCCATGTGTATTGAAATGGATAACAGGTACGACCTGTTAAAAGAAGCAGGTTGCCGAAACATAAAAGAATACAACGAAAAATTTGTAAGCCGTAAACTTAATCCGGAAAAAGGGCACCAGTATTTACCATTTATTGTTTTAGTTGTAGATGAATTTGCCGACCTCATTATGACAGCGGGCAAAGAAGTGGAAATGCCTATTGCCCGTTTGGCTCAGTTGGCAAGAGCTATCGGCATTCATCTTATCATTGCCACACAACGGCCATCGGTAAATATTATTACCGGTACAATTAAAGCAAATTTTCCTGCACGTATTGCATTTAAAGTAAGCAGTAAAATTGATAGCCGAACTATTTTAGATACCGGTGGCGCCGAGCAATTGATAGGTAAAGGCGATATGCTTATAAGCTATAATGGAAATATTGTGCGCCTGCAATGTGCTTTTGTAGATACTCCTGAAGTAGATAAGATAGTAGATTTTATTGCCGAACAGCGTGGCTATCCGCAGCCATTTTTATTGCCAGAATATATTGATGAAAAAGATCAGGAAGGCAAAGATTTTGATTTGAGCGATAAAGATCCTTTATTTGAAGATGCAGCCAGGCTAATAGTTGCCAGCCAGGTAGGAAGCACTTCTTTACTGCAACGCAGGATGAAACTTGGTTACAACCGTGCCGGAAGATTGATGGACCAACTGGAAGCTGCCGGTATAGTAGGCGGTAACCAGGGAAGCAAGGCACGTGATGTTTTAATAAAAACCGAAGCTGATCTGCAGCAAATGCTGGATACCATATAATATGGTGTTAAACAAAAAAAATATACACAAGCCTCGCAGTGTACTAATACTTCAAACAACATTCATAGCATGTCTAAATTTCTTTTTATTGGTTTAGGAAATATTGGGGCAGAGTATGCAAATAGCCGCCACAATATTGGCTTTGATGTTTTAAATGCTTTTGTATTAAAGCATGGAGGCAGTTTTAAGGTTGACAGGCTTGCATACATGGCTGAGATAAAATATAAAGGAAAGCAAATAGTATGTATTTGCCCAACAACTTATATGAATTTAAGTGGCAGGGCTTTTAAATACTGGGTAGATAAAACAAAAGTACCTATTGAAAATACATTAACCATTGTAGATGACCTGGCGCTGCCGCTTGATAAGATACGTTTACGGGCTGCAGGATCGTCAGCCGGCCACAATGGATTAAAAGATATTCAAATGATTTTAGGAACCGATGCTTATCCAAAACTCCGCTTTGGTATTGGTAACAATTATCCCAAAGGCATGCAGGCCAACTTTGTACTTGGCAAATGGCTTAAAGCCGAAGAACCACAAGTGCTTAAAAAAATTGAATGTTGTATTGAAATAATGGAATCATTTATTAGCAACGGCATAGAACAAACTATGTCTGCTTACAACAATATTTCAATAAAACCATAACAATATTATAAAAAAATCAATTGGTTCTTTTTAGCTATTTGTCTATATTCGTGCCTTAATCATAATACCTAAAAAACAACCTGATATGAAGATTATTTGTGTGGGAAGAAACTATAAGGATCATGTTAAAGAGTTGAATAACGCCATTCCTGATGAACCTGTAATATTCATGAAGCCCAAAAGTGCTTTATTACAAAGTCATACGCCTTTCTATTATCCCGAGTTTACTAATGAATTGCATTACGAATGCGAACTGGTACTAAGAGTTTGCAAAAATGGTAAATACATACAGGAGAAACATGCGGCTAATTATTATGATGCCATAACAGTTGGTATAGATTTTACAGCAAGAGATATACAAGACGACCTTAAATCTAAAGGACTGCCATGGGAAAAAGCCAAAGCCTTTGATAATTCAGCAGTAGTAGGCAAGTTTATCCCACTAACACCTGGGCTTAATAAGAAAAGCATTGAGTTTTATATGCTGAAAAATAATGAAAAAGTTCAGTCTGCAAATTCGGCCGATATGATTTTCAGCATTGATAAAGTGATAGAAAATATTTCAAAATATTTTTCATTGAATATTGGTGATTTAATTTTTACCGGAACACCGGCAGGCGTTGGCGAATGTGTGGTTGGCGATGTGATGGAAGGTTTTATTGATACACAAAGCTTGTTTACTGTAGAAGTGAAATAAAAGAGTATTTTTATTTTATGCACCATCGCTGAGACTGAATTTCAGCGATTTTTTTATATATACCTTTACAACTATTATTTTAACAGCTTGCATATTTTTTTAAATGATTGAAACGGATATATTATTAAAGGCATATCGCTTAATGTGCACTGCCGGCGCAATGGCACAAACTTACGAAGACAACAGGCAGGTATGTAAATATGTGCATTCTACCAGCCGTGGACACGAAGCCATTCAATTGGCTACTGCATTTCAATTATTGCCCTGCGATTATATAAGCCCTTATTACCGTGATGAAAGTATATTATTGGCCATGGGTTTTAGCCCCTACGAACTGATGCTACAGTTACTTGCAAAAGGCAATGATATTTTTACCGGTGGACGGGAATATTATGCTCATCCCAATTATAACGGAAGCGATAAAGCAAATATCATTCACCAAAGCAGCGCTACAGGTATGCAGGCCATACCAACAACCGGCATTGCACAAGGCATTAAATTTTTAGAAAAAATTCAATCAGAAAAATTAAAAAAAGGTAATGATGGCGAATTGCCTGTAGTGATTTGTTCGTTTGGTGATGCATCGGTTACTGAAGGTGAAGTAAGTGAAGCATTTCAATTTGCCGCATTACATAAATTGCCGATTATATATTTAATACAGGATAATGGCTGGGGCATTAGCGTTACAGCCGATGAAGCCCGTACAACCAATGCCAATGAAATGGTTAAAGGTTTTAAAGGAATTAAACGAATAAGTATTGAAGGAAGCGATTTTTTGCAGTGCTACAATGTGATGAAAAATGTAGTTGATGAAGTAAGAGTAGAACGGCATCCATTCCTGGTACATGCAAGAGTTCCTTTACTTGGCCATCATACCAGCGGAGTACGCAAAGAATTTTACCGTACCGATGATGATTTGGCAAAACATGCAGTAGATGATCCAAAAC
This sequence comes from Ferruginibacter sp., assembly GCA_035425605.1. Lineage (GTDB taxonomy): Bacteria > Bacteroidota > Bacteroidia > Chitinophagales > Chitinophagaceae > Ferruginibacter. Next base: position 7,372 of record DAOLYC010000015.1, on the reverse strand, counting down.
CAAAACTAAAAAATACATTACTGGAGCTGGGTATTACAGAAGAAACTTTATCGGAAATTGAAAATGATGCAGCTAAAGAAGTAGCACATCATTTCCAGGGAGCAATAGCCGCACCTGAACCAGATGCATCTACCGTAAGTGATTATGTTTTTGTACCAACACCTGTAACCGAAGAAAGGGGTAACAGGGAACCGGCAAATAAAGAAAAAGTTTTAATGGTTGATGCTGCCTTATTTGCCATCAGGGAAATTATGGAAGATCATCCCGAAGCGCTTTTGTACGGGCAGGATGTTGGCCGCAGGTTGGGAGGAGTTTTTAGAGAAGCAGCTACACTGGCCGAACAGTTTGGCGATCACAGGGTATTTAATACTGCCATACAGGAAGCATACATCATAGGTTCTACTGTTGGTATGAGTGCCGTAGGTTTAAAACCCATTGTAGAAGTACAGTTCGCCGATTATATTTATCCGGGTTTCAATCAACTGGTAACCGAAATTTCAAAAAGTTGTTATTTAAGTTGCGGTAAATTTCCCGTGCAAACTTTAATAAGAGTACCTATTGGCGCTTATGGTGGCGGTGGTCCTTATCACAGTGGTTGTGTTGAAAGTACCTTACTCACAATTAAAGGAATTAAAATTGTATATCCATCCAATGCTGCCGATATGAAAGGGTTGCTGAAAGCAGCTTTTCTTGATCCAAATCCGGTGGTAATACTGGAACATAAAGGATTGTACTGGAGTAAAGTGCCGGGTACCGACGAAGCTAAAAATACTGAGCCATCAAGAGATTACATAATTCCACTTGGAAAAGCCAATGTTGTTTTACAGGCAACTGAAGATTATATCAGCAGTGGCGAAAGCTGTTGTATCATCACTTATGGGATGGGTATATATTGGGCAAAAGAAGCAGCAAAAAATTTTACTGGCAAAATTGAAATAGTTGATTTACGAACTTTATTTCCTTTAGATGAAAAGTTAGTATTTGATAAGGTAAAACAACATGGTAAATGCTTAATTGTAACTGAAGAACAGCAGGATAATTCGTTTGCAGAAGCGTTGGCAGGCCGTATTTCCAAAGCCTGTTTCCGATTTTTGGATGCACCGGTTGAAGTTTTAGGAGCGCTAAATTTACCGGCAGTGCCGATGAATATTAATTTAGAAAAGGCCATGCTACCCAATGCCCATAAGGTTTCTGAAAGAATTGAACAACTTCTTAAAGCTTAGCTGCAAAATTTTATTCAAATCGCCTATATTTGCACCCCGTTATAAGGATATGTCGGGGTAGCTCAGCTGGTTAGAGCATCGGATTCATAACCCGAAGGTCGGCAGTTCAAGTCTGCTCCCCGATACTATGAAAACCCTCTTTGAGGGTTTTTTTCATTTGTATAGGATGTTCTATTTATAATCCTTCACTTTCTTTCTACAGCTTTAAAAAAAACTGAGCAATCAATAATTTTCTTAACTAAAGTATGTCATATCAAAGTAAATAAAAGTAATTAAATACTTTTATTAATAACTAATGTTTATCTTTGCCCAATAATTAACATTAAAAAATACTGAGATGAATACAATTACAGAAAATATCCTCAATGTAACATTACTAGAGCCTAAACAAAAACATCCAACCATATTTGTTCGTTTTGATGATCTGAATGAAGGGGAGAGTTTAACCATTCACAATGATCATGACCCCAAGCCCTTGTATTATCAATTACTTGGCGAAAGAGGAAATATTTTTGTTTGGGAATATCTGGAGCAGGGACCCGAATGGTGGAAAGTAAAGATTTCGAAAAAGATTTCGGGAGAAAGCGATGAAACATTGGGGCAAATTGCTGCAAAAGATTTACGTAAAGCCGAAATTTTTAAAAAGTATGGACTTGACTTTTGCTGTGGAGGTAAAAAAACGATAAAGGAAGCCTGTGCAGAAAAAGGGATTGATGTAACAAAAATTGAGCAGGAATTACAAAAGGCCGATAAAGTAATTTCTACACGCCCTGTTCCATACAACGATTGGAATCTTGATTTTTTAGCAGATTATATTGTAAATACACATCATAGTTATGATAAAAAAACTTTACCAGAACTTACTGGTTATGCTACTAAAGTAGCCAGCGTACATGGCGAGCAACATCCCGAGCTATATAAAATAAAATCATTGGTAGATGAAATTAATGCAGAGTTAACAGCCCACATGATCAAGGAAGAAAAGATTTTATTTCCGTATATTAAAGCATTGGTATTGGCCGGTTCAAAAGACCAGGTTCCACAAGCTGCACATTTTGGTACAGTAAAAAATCCTATCAATATGATGGAGATGGAGCATGAGTTAGTAGGAAAAAATTTGGAAGAGATAAGGGTACTATCAAAAAATTACTCAGTGCCTGATGATGGATGTGCTTCATACAGCTTGTTATTTAGTATGCTGGATGAATTTGAAAAGGACCTTCATTTACACATTCATCTCGAAAACAATATCTTGTTTCCTAAAGCACTTGACTTAGAAAAGAAATTAAATGAGAATTCCTTGCAATAATATTAATAAGTAAAAAAGTACAGGATATGAAAGATTCAACAGCACCAATCAAACGAAGTCCGGCACTCATACAATTTTCTCGGGAACATCATTATGGTTTGCTTTTAGTTTGGAAAATAAGGCAGGGTTTAAAAAAAGATATCTCACCCGACAGAATAAATGCGTACACACTTTTTTTCTTTGAAAAGGAATTGACAGAACATTTTAAAGAAGAAGAAAAGGACTTGTTTGTAAAACTACCGGTTGAAGATAAATTACGCATAAGGGCTTTTGAAGAGCATGCACATATTTATTCACTGGTAAGCCAACTTCGGGAAAACACAACAAACTCAAACCTGCTTAAGGAATTTGCAGATGCTTTGGATGATCATATTCGATTTGAAGAAAGGATTTTGTTCAATCATATTCAAAAGCTTTTACCTGAAGCTGAATTAAAAAGGCTGGAACAAAGCCATAGCAAAAGAGATGGCGATATTGATGACAGATGGAATGATCATTTTTGGGAAAAAAATTAATGAAAAAAACTTACAGCATCGTTAAACCAGTAAAAATGCAATATACAAACAGAATAGCAACACGAACAACAGTTATTATTTTATCCGTATTTCTTTTAATAGCCTGCCATTCAAATGAAAATACCGAAAACAAATTGCCTGATGAACATTCATCAACCGCTCAACACCAACATGAATTGGGCACTACACTATCTTTAAATAATGGTATAAAATGGAAAGCAGATTCCAGTACAAATGAAAATGTAAAAAACCTATATAATGTTGTATCCGATGCAAATCCTGTTGCCCCGGAAGATTTTCAAAAAACTGGTAATACAATACAAGCCAATATTAATAAAATGATAAGCGAATGCCGCATGCAGGGTGTAGAACATGATGCATTACATAAATGGCTTGAACCATTGATGACAATGAATAAAAAACTGGCAGAAATTACTTCAGTAGAAAAAGGGAAGGAGTTATTTGGCACTTTAAGAAAACACATTGAAAAGTATAGCGAGTTTTTTGAGTAAATTTATTTAAATACGTAAATAGTAATTAAATGAAAAGGATATTATATACTGCCTTAGCAGTTTTGTTTTTGGTAAGTACTCAAACGGCCTGCAAACAAAATAGTTCAGGTTCTCAATCAAATTCAGTTTTTGCGCCAACCAGCAAAGAAAACCCCGACAAATTAACACACATTACAGAAGAATTGGTTGCTCCGCCATATTTACCAAAATATGAACAAGCTGTAACCGGCAATCCTGTTGTGGTTGATGTAAAATTAACAGTACAGGAAAAACAATTAGAGATAGAACCCGGAGTAAAGATATGGGCACTTACATTTAATGGCTCTGTTCCTGCACCCATGATTGTTGTTCATCAAAACGATTTTGTTGAACTAACACTTGTAAATCCTGCTACCAATACTTTGATGCATAATATAGATTTTCATGCAGCAACTGGCGCAATGGGAGGAGGAGACCTTACAATGGTTAATCCTGGTGAACAGGTAAAGCTAAGGTTTAAAGCAACTAAGACAGGAGTGTTTGTTTATCATTGTGCCCCAGGTGGTTCAATGGTTCCATTGCATGTAACATCGGGTATGAACGGTGCAATTATGGTGTTGCCACGTGAAGGCTTGAAAGATGAACTTGGAAATCCATTACACTACGATAAAGCATTTTATATAGCTGAACAGGATTATTATGTACCTAAAGATGATAAAGGAAAATATAAGGAATATGAAAAACCTGCTGATGGTTTTGATGATATGACCAAAGTTTTTAAAACACTTACACCAACACATATTGTTTTTAACGGTGTTACCGGCGCACTTACCGGAAAAAATGCACTAAAAGCAAATGTTGGCGATAAAGTTTTATTCATCACTTCTCAGGCCAACAGGGATACCCGTATTCATTTGATTGGCGGCCATGCAGACCTTGTTTGGCTTGGTGGTTCTTTTAATGATAAACCAGTAACAAATTATGAAACCTGGCCGGTAGCTGGTGGCTCTGCAGTTGCAGCTTTATATCAATTCAGGCAACCGGGTATATACGCTTATGTAAATCATAATTTAATAGAAGCATTTGATTTTGGCGCTGTAGCACAAATTAAAGTAGAAGGTAAATGGGACGATGATTTGATGAAGCAAGTTGAAAAACCTGCTGCAATAAAAAAACAAAATGCCGATAATGATAACAATTAATGCCGATACAAAAATTGCCACTTTATTAAAAGAAAACCCGGCTTCATTGGAAGCCATTATCAGTATATCGCCTAAGTTCAATAAACTTCGAAACCCTCTTTTACGCAAATTGATGGCTGCACGTACTTCTATTAATATGGCAAGTAAAGTAGGAGGGTGTACAGTGAAAGATTTTTTTAATAAACTGGAACCACTGGGTTTTACAATTGATAATAAAGTTGAAAGGATTGAATCTACAGCAATAAAACAGGTTCCACCATTCATGCAGAATATTAATGCAGCAGATATTATTGAGTTAGATGTTAGGGCCGAAATTGAAACAGGAAAAGACCCGCTAAATATTATTATGAAAGCAGTTAAACAACTTAAGGCAGGCCAGTTGTTTAAATTGATAAATAGTTTTGAACCTGTACCACTAATGCTGTTGCTGGAAAAACAAGGCTTTGAATCTTACGCCGAAACCATTGATGACAACCTGGTATATACTTATTTCCATAAAAGCCAGGGTGCAGCTATTAAAGAAATTGATACAAGCAATGCAAGCGAAGGATGGGATGAAATGCTACTACAGTTTACAGGCAATTTGGAAACCGTTGATGTTAGGCATCTGGAAATGCCTTTGCCTATGCTTACCATTTTAGATGCGCTGGATAAATTACCGGAAGCAAAAGCATTATATGTAATTCATAAAAGAATTCCTGTTTTTCTTTTACCCGAATTAGCAGAGCGCAAATTTGAATATCGTATTAAAGAAGTGGCAGATGGCGAAGTGTACCTTTTAATATTCAAAAAATAAAATGTTTGCTACTACTAATACATCTGTAAAAAACACATCTTATAAAGTTGTTTTACCTTTTTATTTATATGCCGCCATTTCTTTTTTAATTGCTACCATATTTTTACTTACTTCAACCAGGGCATTTTTAGGTCATTATTTTCAACCACAAATTTTAGCCATCACACATACTATGGCTTTAGGTTGGGGCACCATGATTATTTTAGGCGCAAGCCACCAATTAGTACCTGTTTTAATTGAATCAAAACTTTATAGCAATGTACTTGCTTACCTGTCATTTATTTTTGCAGCAATCGGCATTCCCATGCTGGTTTATGGGTTTTATGTTTTTGATATGGGATGGCCATCTCAATGGGGCAGTTGTTTTGTAGCAGTGGCAATACTTTCATATCTCATTAATATAGCTATCAGCATTACAAAAAGTAAAAGCGAAAATATTCATGCGGTATTTGTATTTACAGCAACGGTGTGGTTGTTTTTAACTGTTATTTTAGGGTTGGCACAAGTACATAATTTTACTCAAATCATTTTGCCAGCAGATTCATTGCATTATCTTACTTTACATGCACATGCCGGTATTGTTGGCTGGTTTTTATTGTTGGTATTGGGAATTGCTTCCCGTTTAATTCCAATGTTCCTAATCTCAAAATACAATAATGTAAAATTGCTATGGTGGATATATGCATTGGTAAATCTGGCTATGCTTGTATTTGTAGCTTTATTTTTATATCCGGGTAATAATGAATTTTTATTTATACCCGTTTTATTAATTTTTATTTCCTTAAGCTTGTTTATATATTATTGTTACTGGGCTTACAAAAAAAGAATAAGAAAACAGGTAGATGAACAAGTAAAACTATCGCTGCTTTCAGTTTTTATGCTGCTACTGCCTGTAATGCTTTTAATGATTGTGATTATATTTTTAATCAGGTCTTCCCAACAAAACCTAAATCTAATTCTTACTTACGGATTTATTATTTTCTTTGGATGGTTAACAGCCATCATCCTGGGCATGACATTTAAAACGCTTCCTTTTATTGTGTGGAACAAAGTGTATCATCAACGCTCCGGGTTAGGAAAAACTCCTAATCCAAAAGATTTATTCAATAATAATATTTTTAAAATAATGGCTGTTGCTTATTTAGCCGGAATTATAATTTTTTCTATTGCAATTTTGTTGTATAATGTTTTATTGTTAAAAACAGGGGCAGTTTTATTGTTGTTTACAGCAGTTTTGTATAATTGGAATGTTTTGAAAGTATTTATGCATAAGCCATCAAAATTATGAACACAATAACCAATAATAATGTAAAATGTACAATAGCGCAGGCTGCTTTACAAAACGTAATGGATCCGGAAATTGGCTTAAATGTGGTGGACCTTGGATTGATATACCAGTTAGATTTTGACGAAGAAAATAAAATGGTTTATTGCAACATGACATTAACAACCCAGTTTTGCCCCATGGGCGAATCTATTACTGATGCTGTGAAAAATGCATTGCAGCATGTTTTTAATGATGATACTATTGATGTAGTACTAACATTTGATCCGGCATGGAATTATGAAATGATATCCGACGAAGGAAAGGAATTTTTAAATAAATAATTATGCTTAGCCTTACTTGCAAAACAGCCATAAAAGCGGTTATATATTTGGCTTCTAAATTTAAATCGGGTGAAAAGGCCAGTATTAAGGAAATTGCTGAATACATTGATGCAAGTGAACATTCAGTTGGCAAATTATTACAAACTTTGGTTAAGGAAAATGTTATCAATAGTTCAAAAGGCCCAACTGGCGGCTTTTACATTGATAATAAACAATGGATTCAGCCCA
>DAOLYC010000014.1:0-16527 GCA_035425605.1 Ferruginibacter sp. | reverse complement strand
ATGTTACAATAATTATAACCGAACACAGGAAGATAAGTGTTTGAAAATTTAATAAACTCAGTGGCTCGTTAATTAATGCCACGTTTTTTATAAATGGAAGGCAGGCAAGTGAAATTAGTATGGCTGCAATACCGGCTACAGTTACCACCAGGCCAGTTTCACCCATAACCTGTAAAAAAAGTTGTTTACGGTTACTACCTAATACTTTTCTTATACCAACTTCTTTGCTTCGGCCAACAGCTTGTGCCGTTGACAAGTTAATAAAATTGATGCATGCCATGATGATGATAAAAATCCCGATAAGCGATAGTGTCCATAAAGTAGATTTATTGGTTTGATGATTACCAAAAGTATTGAAGCGACTATCGAAATGAAGGTTACTCAGCGGTTCTAAGTTATTTGTTTTAATTGATGTGCCCGAACCTCTTTGTAAATAATGCTCCTTACTAAAATTTATTAGCTGTTTGTTTACAGTAGCAACATCATTTTTATTTTGCAGCAATGTAAATACCTGGAAGTTGCTGGAAGTGCCACCCCAATTATCTGCAACATAGTTATATGGCACACCATTTTTTTTAAGAGTTTCAAAAGAAATAACTACACCTAACGGAAAATCGGAATGCTCTTTCACATCATCCATTATACCCGAAACCTTTAATGTAATGGCATTATCCAGTTTTATGAATTTGCCATAAGCATCTTTCCAGTTACCAAAATATTTTTCTGCCATTTTCTTAGTAAGTACAACTGTATTAGGTTCTTTTAAAACAGCAGCGTTTCCATTTAGCCAGGTGTAACTGAACACCTGGAAAAATTGTGGCTCACAAAAAAATATTCCCTTTTCTTCAATAAATTTTTTATCAGTAACATTATTTTTGTTGTTATCAACAACAGTAACCTGGCTTCCGTAAATTGAATTGATACCGGCAAATAAAACATTGGGCATCTGCAGGCGCATGGCTTCCAGTGCCGGCACAGGTACTCCACTGTTGTAAGTAACACCTTCATCATATTTATCCTGTGTTACCACATGATAAATCCTGTTGTAATTGGGTTGAAATGTATCGTAGCTCAGTTCGTACCTGATAACAAGGAATAACATTAAGCAGGCAGCAATACCAACAGCCAAACCGGTAATATTTATAGCTGCATAACCTTTATGGCGTGCCAGATTTCGGAAAGCTATTTTGAAATAATTCTTTATCATACCATTTTTCTTATTCTGTTCTTAAACTTTTTATAGGGTTGGCCAACGCCGCTTTTACAGCCTGTACACCCACTGTAAGCAATGCAATTGTTAGTGCAATACCAACTGCCAAAGCAAACATCCACCACTGAAAACCTATGCGGTATGCAAAACTTTGTAACCATTTATTCATGGCAAAGTACCCTACAGGAATGGCAATTAATGCACCCAGCAAAACAGGTTTCAATAAATCTTTTGAAAGAAGGAATATGATATTTTGTACAGATGAACCCAAAACTTTTCTTACACCAATTTCCTTTGTTCGTTTGATCGCCGTGTATGATGCCAATCCAAATAAACCCAGGCAGGCAACAAAAATGGCAATTATTGAAAAGATACTTAATACAGATTCCTGCTTTGATTCAGTTCTGTACAACTGATCGAACCGTTCATCTAAGAAATTATATTCAAATGGGTAAGCTGGTGCAAAATCTACATATACTTTTTTAATTTTTGCAATAGTAGATTGTAGATTGGTTGATTTTAGTTGTATCAGGGCAAGCCTGTTATCATCTCCGGGAGAAATAACTAACGGACCAATATTTGTTTTCAAAGAAACATAATGATAGTCCTCTACCACACCTACAATCGTTCTTTTCACACTATCACGACTAATATTTTTTATCCATTTACCAATTGCCTGGCTGGGTGTATAGCCTAGTGTAGTAGCAGCTGTACGATTTATTAATGCAGCTTGTAAAGAATCTGTGCTAAAGTTTTCAGAGAAATCTCTTCCTGCAATAATTTTTAGCCCTAGTGTTTTTACAAAATTAAGATCGGTGAATTCTGTATTTAATTGATATTTCTCTGTGGGGTTTGCTTCGGCATCAAAACTATACCTGTCATGAAAACCGCCTGGTTCGCCAGACATAAGTGACACGTTTTGTACAGATGGAATTGTTAGTAATTCATTTTTAAATTGTTGTCCCTTATTAAAAATATCACGATTATCAAAACGTATAATCATGGATTGTTCTTTATTAAAACCAAGGTTACTGTTTTTAACATACTTCATCTGGTTAATTACCACTACTACGCCGATAATCAGTAATACAGATACCCCAAACTGAAAAACCACTAATGCCTTTCTAAAAAAATTACTGCTATTGCCAATTTTTAATTTCCCTTTTAATGATTCGATGGTAGAAAATGAAGAAAGTAATAATGCCGGATAGCTTCCTGCCAGCAAACCCACAACAGCAATTACACCAATAATAAAAGCATAGAACCAGGCGTCAGTCCAAAACGATGGAAGCTTATAACCCAATACAGCATTATATTCTGGCATCAATAATTGTAATAATCCAACCGAAATCAAACAGGCAATAGTTGCAAATAAAACCGATTCAAGTATAAACTGGCTGTACAACTGTTTTTTTACTGCCCCTAACACTTTTCTCAATCCTACTTCTTTGGAACGGTCGGTTGCTCTTGCTGTAGCAAGGTTTACAAAATTTATACAGGCAATGATAAGAATAAGAACAGCAATAGACATAAAAATATAAACCATCTTAAGATTACCGTGTTTTACATTATCAAACTGGTCGGAAGAGAAATAAATTTTATTTAGAGGTTTTGCAATGAGACCCATTTTATGTCCACTGGCTGCATAATACTCTCCAAGATATTTATCCATAAAGCCGGCAAATCTTTTCTCTAAAAGTTTAGGGTCTTTTCCTTTTTTCAATTCGATGTATGTAAACAGGGAATTATTAGGAAAATTAGTGAACCATTGCGTGGGCATTGTTGCACGAAGTATTTGCAATGGTATAATCATATCAAATTGCAAATGAGAATTTACAGGTACATCTTTGGCAATGCCTGTAACTGTTAGCTGTTGGCTTTTGTTGAAAAGAAGAATTTTACCAATTGGGTCTTCATTGCCAAAATATTTTTTTGCAGTTGATGCAGTTAAAACAACGCTATTGGGGTTTTTCAAAACATCTGCACGATTACCATTTATAAGTGGAAAATCAAAAACAGTAAAAAAATTATCATCGGTTAGGTATATGTCTTTTTCATTAAAGGAAACAGCATTATAACTTATCAGGTCATTATCTTTCATTACCCTTACGGCACTTTCAATATCATCCGGAAAATCATTTAATAATGCAGGCGCATAAGCAACAGAAACGTAAGGAATTTCTTTACCATCTCCCTGTTTGTCGCTAACACGCATGATGCGATAAATATTTTTCCCATTCTTATGAAAATTGTCATAGCTAAGTTCATTTTGTATAAACAGGAAGAGCATGAGGCAACAGGTTATTCCAATACTAAGCCCCAAGATGTTTATCAGCGAAAACAGTTTATGTTTTCTAAAATTTTTTATGGCGAGTAATACATAGTTTTTAAGCATGGCTATACTTTATTTTTTAATTGGTGTTTTCATGGCGGTGATATAACCAATAGTGTTAGATGCTATGTCATAGTTACAGCATTAAATTTTCTATTACAGCCTGTCCATCCAACATGCGTATGATGCGGTGGCTATACCGGGCATCATGCTCGGAGTGAGTTACCATTACCACTGTTGTTCCTTTTTCATTCAGGTCGGTAAGCAACTGCATCACATCATTACCGTTAGATGAATCGAGGTTACCGGTAGGCTCATCGGCCAGTATTAATTTTGGATTATTAACAACAGCCCTGGCAACGGCCACCCTTTGCTGCTGCCCACCCGAAAGCTGCTGTGGGTAATGGTTTCGCCGGTGCATAATCTGCATCTTATCCAGCACTTCTTCCACCCTCTTTTTCCTGTCGCCGGCTTTTACACCGGTATAAATCAAAGGCAGTTCTACGTTTTCAAAAACGGTTAGTTCATCAATCAGGTTAAAACTTTGAAAAACAAAACCGATGTTATGTTTGCGTAAATCGGCTCTTTTTCTTTCATTAAAATGAGCCACTTCTGTACCATTAAAAATAAAGCTGCCTGCATCGGGGTCATCTAATAAACCCAGTATATTAAGCAAAGTTGATTTGCCGCAGCCAGACGGACCCATGATGGCAACAAACTCGCCTTCCTTTACATCAATGGTAAGTTTATTAAGGGCAACAGTTTCTACCTCTTCGGTTCGGTAGATTTTTTCCAGTTCAGTGATCTTTATCATGGTTAACTTTTATGGTTTTAATAATTAGTAATTACATTGGTATAAATGGGTTCATCAAATAATTTAATGGCATATCTGTTTCATCAACATATTCTACCGTTACTTTTTTAACTGTTTCTTTTATTACCGGTATTGTTGTGCTCATTACTCCGCATACGGCAGCATTTGCATCACAAGCTTTTAGCTTGTTACCATTAAGCGAACAAAAACAAATACACAACGTAAAAATCATTATCACTAAAAGAAATTGCTTTTTCATAACCAGTATATTTAATGAATGATTGAAATTTATTCTTTCTTTAAAACCAGTTCCTGCATATTTCCATAATTTTCGTAGCTGGATGTTATCACTTTATCTCCTGGTTTCAAGCCCTGCATTACTTCAAAATAATCGGGATTTTGTCGCCCCAGTTGAATATCTACTTTATAAGCAACATTCCCGTTTTCGGCTACTTTAAAAATCCAGTTGCCACCGGTTTGCTGGTAAAAACCTCCTTTAGGTAAAAGCAATGCCGTAGTTTCATCGCTCAGTGCAAGCCTTATCTGTAAGGTTTGGCCACGCCGTATGCCCTGCGGTACCGAATCGTTAAACTGCATATCAACTTGAAAACGGCCATTGGTTACCTGTGTAAAAACCTTTTTAATACTCAGTTTATATTCTTTTCCTGCAATTGTGCATTCTCCCATCAAACCATTGAATATCCTGGAAATGTAATGTTCATCAATATCCACCCGTACTTTAAATCCGCTCATCACATCTATTTGGCCTAAACGTTCTCCTTTATTTTTCGACTGGCCAATTTCTGCATCCAACGAAGTAAGTTGTCCGTCAACCGGGGCCCGTACTATAAGATCGCCAACTTTTTTACGCATTACCTGCAAAGCATTTTGTGTACGTGCAAACGACTGGCTGCCCTGGTCTTGTTCCTGGCGTGTAGATACTGAATCTTTTTTCAGCACTTCATCTGCCAGCTTTTTCTTTTCTACCTGGTATTTATAATTATTTTCTGATTGTTTAAATTCCTGACTACCGATAACTTTTTCTGCGTACAATTTTTTATTAAGCTGATAAATTCGTTCAGCTTCTTTTAAAGCATTATCTACATCGGTACGCTGATTTAATTTACCAATAGTATTTTGTTGTGCAGCATTTCGTGATATCTGCATTTGGGTAAGCAAATTAAAAACAGATGTTTCCTGGTTAACCAAACTCAACTCTAAGTCTGTATTACTAAGCCGTAATATGGGTTGATCTTTTTTCATGATGGCGCCATCTTCTACATATTTTTCTTCAACCCTTCCTCCTTCTAACGCATCAAGGTATATAGTTGTTACAGGGAGTACTACACCATTTACAGGAATAAACTCCTGAAAAGTTCCTTGTTTAATTTCGCTGATGGTAATCCTATCAGTATTTACATTTAGTTTTGATTTACCCGAAGTAAAATACCAACTGGCAAATACTAAGGCTGCTAAAGCAATAATACCAACTACAAGCATTATTCTTTTTTTGCCCCATCCTTTTTTTTCAATTACTCTGTCCATAAAACTTATAGATTAATTCTGGTGTTTTGCTATGCGGCATACATATATATATGATGCTGGTATTTAAAACTATTCAAAGTTGTGCCATAAGCTAAAACACTGGTTTTCAAAATTTTAAAAATAAGCAGTTATTTAAACTGTTCGGTATTGATACAGGAACTGTTCGATTTTGATACAGTTTTATGGCATTACATATACCTTCTGTTGCGCCTTACCCTTTTGTTACGTTGAATATTCCACAACTCGGCCGAACTTAAATTACGGTTGTCGGTTTTTTTGTAGTCAGGTACCAAAATATTTTTTAATTCGGCAGACAGGTTGATTATCCCTTCGTTATTTACGAGCGATAATATTTTTGATGATTGCATGTTCATGGCATTTGTTTTTAAAATTCAATAATTATTTTTCTAATTACAACTATTAAATGCTGTGCCAAAAGCTAATGCATTGTTTTTCAATAAGAATAAAAAAAGCAAAAAATAAAACTGTTCGGTTTCGATACAGTAAGTATACGAATTTGATACAGTTGTATCCGCTTATATTTTTTTATTAGTTTTCGTTAACAAAATAATTTTAAATACGCTATACTTGCACAGTGTTTGAAAAACTAGATTATGATTTTAAAGAATGCCAGGATATTAATTATTGATGATGATACAGATGTATTAACCGCTGTAAAACTGTTATTAAAAACCGAAGCTAAGGAAGTAGTTACCGAAGTAAATCCTGAAATGATTCATTCGCTGCTTACTGCATCCAGGTTTGATATTGTACTGTTGGATATGAATTTTAAAAGTAGTATCAATACTGGCAATGAAGGAATTTTTTGGTTAAAAAAAATAAAATCGATTGATGAAAATATTTCTGTAATTATGATAACAGCTTATGGAGATATTGACCTTGCTGTTCGTTCATTAAAAGAAGGCGCAACAGATTTTATTGTTAAGCCCTGGCACAACGAAAAACTATTAGATGCTATCAAAGGAATATTAAAAGGTAAAGGAAAAGTTATTTCCGATATTTCGGCAAGCAATACATTTAATTTAGGTAAGGAAATCATCAGCCAATCGGATGTAATGAGTGATATTTTTTTTAAGGTTGAAAAAATAGCGCCAACCGATGCCAATATTTTTATACTGGGCGAAAATGGTACCGGCAAAGATTTAATTGCAAAAGCCATTCATGAAAACTCGTTACGGGCCGATAAGCCATTTGTAAAAGTGGATGTAGGCGCATTAACCGAAACACTTTTTGAAAGTGAATTATTTGGCCACAAGAAAGGATCGTTTACCGGTGCCGGCGAAGACAGGGCTGGAAGATTTGAAGCAGCCAATGCTGGTACATTATTTTTAGATGAGATAGGCAACATATCTATGCAGCAGCAGGCAAAGCTACTGAGTGTGTTACAAAACAGGCAGGTATCCCGTGTGGGCAGTAATGTTCCTGTAAATATTGATATACGCCTGATATGCGCCACCAACCTGCCAATTGCAGAGCTGGCTGATGAAAGCCGTTTTCGTAAAGACCTTATTTACCGCATCAACACGGTAGAGATATTAGTACCGCCACTGCGTAAACGAGAAGCGGATATTATGTTGCTGGCAAAACATTTTGCACAGTTATATGCTGCAAAATATCTTAAACCAATACCCGGGTTTGATGTAAAAGCTATAGATAAACTTAACCATTATAATTTTCCGGGTAATGTACGTGAACTGCAATATACCATGGAAAGAGCCATCATTATGTCGGAAGGTGAAACCCTTTCTGCCGATGACCTTATTTTTTCGCCCATTGAAAATGCAGCACATGAAACAGCCGAAGCAAAAGATATGAATTTAGGTGTTGTTGAAAAAAATACCATTTTACGGGTTATAGAAAAACACGGAGGCAATATTTCAAAAGCAGCAAAAGAGCTGGGCATAACCCGTACAGCTTTATACCGCAGATTAAGCAAGTATGACATTTAAAAATTACGACTGGAGTTTGATACTACGCATTGTATTGCTTTTTGCAACACTTAGTATTGCTGCATGGTTGCTGGTAAATGGTTATTTACTTTTTTTACTGCTGCTACTTATTTTAATAATTATACAGGCTATTGACCTGTATCGCTTTAGTAACAAAAGCCGTAAAGAGCTTGAGCAATTTGTTGAATCGGTTCACTACCGTGATTTTTCAAGGCATTTTGATGAGAAGAACGCACCCATTGCTGTGCAGCCCATGCGTAAAGGGTTTAATGAAATAAACAGCACCTTAAAACTTATCAGTAAAGAAAGAGAAACACAATACCAGTACCTGCAAAAGATATTGGAGTTAGTTGACACCGGCATCTTATCTTACAATAATAACGAAGGCGAAGTGATGTGGATGAATGAATCGCTGAAACAGTTGCTGAACATACCATATCTAAAAAGCATCCAGTCTCTCCAAAAAAGAGATGAAGTTTTATATAATGAAATTATCGCTCTGAAGCCCGGCGATCATAAAGTGGTATCAATTATTGCAGATAAGGCCAACATGAAAGTATTATTATCGGCCACGGCATTTCAAACAGATGGTAAGGTTTATAAACTGGTTGCCTTTCAAAATATAAATGAGGCACTGGATGAAACCGAATCAAAAGCCTGGCAGAAACTTTTAAGTGTGATGACGCATGAGATTATGAATTCGGTGGCGCCCATTTCTTCGCTGGCCAGCACATTAAAAAACCGGTTACAATTATCATTAAAAGAACTAAACAATAATTCAGGTTCGCTTGATGACCTGGAGCTTGGCATTGAAACCATTAAAAGAAGAAGTGAAGGACTTTTAAGGTTTGCAGAAACCTATCGCAACCTCAATAAGATAACAACACCCAATGTAAAAAAAATATTTGTACGGGACATGTTTGAAAACCTGCATCGGCTGATGCAACCAACACTTGAACAGAAAAATATTGAACTGGATATTATTTTAAAAGACCCCGACCTTGAACTGGAAGTTGACCCCAGCCTTATTGAACAGGTTTTAATAAACCTGATACTGAATGCAACTGAAGCAATAAAAGAAGTTTCAACACCCCGTATTCAGCTTTCGGCATATAATACCGGAAATAATAAAACAATTATTAAAGTATCAGATAATGGTATTGGCATTTCGGCCGATTTGATGGAAAAAATATTTATCCCATTTTTTAGCACCCGTAAAACCGGAAGTGGTATAGGTTTAAGCCTTTGCAAACAAATTATGATGCTACACAAAGGAACCATACAGGTTAACAGTGTGCAGGGCGAAGGCACCGCTTTTTTGCTTTTGTTTGATATGGTTGTAGAATTTTGATTTACACACTAAATCCTAATAATCTCTATTGAAATAATAGTAACTAACTACAACCAGTTTCTATTTAATACTAAAGTTCTCCATAAACTTGGTGGTAAAATTTCCACTCCTGAAATTTTCATCCTGCATCAGTTGCAGGTGAAGTGGTATGGTTGTTTTAATACCTTCAATTACATATTCACTTAGTGCACGGCTCATGGTATTGATTGCTTCTTCACGGGTTTGTGCTATAGCAATTAGTTTACCAATCATGCTATCGTAAAACGGAGGAATTACATAGCCTGCATATACATGGCTGTCAACCCTTACTCCATGCCCGCCGGGTTGGTGCAATACGGTAATTTTTCCGGGCGAAGGCCTAAAGTCGTTGTATGGGTCTTCGGCATTTATCCGGCACTCAATAGCATGCATCTGTGGGTAATAGGCTTTACCTACAATTTTTTCTCCGGCGGCAATTTTAATCTGTTCTTTTATAAGGTCGTAATTAATCACTTCTTCGGTTACACAATGTTCCACCTGAATTCGGGTGTTCATCTCCATGAAATAAAAATTACGGTGCTTATCAACCAAAAATTCTATAGTGCCCACACTTTCGTAATTAATAGCCTGTGCGGCTTTAATGGCAGCGGTTCCCATACGTTCTCTCAACTCATCCGTCATAAAGGGCGATGGAGATTCTTCAATCAATTTTTGATGACGGCGCTGTATGGAACAATCCCTTTCGCTTAAATGGCAAATATTTCCGTATTGGTCGCCCGCAATCTGTATTTCAATATGGCGTGGTTCTTCCACAAATTTTTCCATATAAATACCATCATTTTTAAAAGAGGCTGCAGCTTCTGTTTTAGCATTTTCAAAAGACTTCTCAATATCTTCTTCTTTCCAAACCACACGCATGCCTTTGCCACCACCGCCGGCAGTAGCTTTTAATATAACAGGATAACCAATTTCTTTTGCCGATTTTTTTGCATGATCCACACTTTCCAATAAGCCTTCCACTCCCGGTACTACAGGCACACCAGCAGCTATCATAGTATTTTTGGCTGTTATCTTATCACCCATAGCATTTATCATTTCGGGTGTTGGGCCAATAAATTTTATATTATGATCGGCACAAATTTTTGCAAACTTGCTGTTTTCGGCTAAAAAACCATAGCCGGGATGAATGGCATCGGCATTGGTAATTTCGGCGGCGGCCATTATATGTGCTACATTTAAATAACTGTCGGCACTGGCAGGTTTACCAATACAAACCGCTTCATCGGCAAACTTTACATGTAAACTATCTTTATCGGCGGTGGAATAAACAGCCACAGTTTTTATACCCATTTCACGGCAGGTACGTATAACACGTAATGCAATTTCTCCACGGTTGGCTATTAGTATCTTTTTAAACATATTGATAATTAACTAATGTGCTGATTTGCTAATGTGCTAATGACAATAGCTGGCAGCTTGTTAAAAAATTAAGGGACTTAAGAATTCATTTACCGGTTTCTTCATTTTTGCTGTTGCTAAAATGGCATTATTTATTTTTTGTATTTCCTGCAATTGAGAATCTAAATGCCGGCAAGA
Organism: Ferruginibacter sp.; assembly: GCA_035425605.1. GTDB lineage: Bacteria > Bacteroidota > Bacteroidia > Chitinophagales > Chitinophagaceae > Ferruginibacter. The sequence continues at coordinate 5,730 of DAOLYC010000014.1, read as the reverse complement.
GTGGTAAACGGGTGCATAGCTGCACAGCGTAAGCCTATATTGAGTTTCATCTGCCACCTTTGCTGCTATTTTTATTTTATGAATAAAATCCGCTTTACTCTCTGCATACTGTGCTTCCATCGCATTTGCTCTTTTTGAAGAGGCAGAACGCAATAACTGCCTGCTGATAATATATTTTTTTTTGCTATTGAGTACCTCACAATATTCTATTACAGGAAGCGAAAATTCAATAGTCTTTTTTAAGATGGGGTTATTTTCTATCAACTCTTTTTGCATAAAAGAAGCTTAATTTAAAATCAGTGTGGTGCTTACAACATATCAGCACATTAACTAATTATGCTGGCTCTACAAGAAACAAAGGTTGGTCGTACTCAACTGGGCTTGCATCTTCTACCAGCACTTTTACAATTTTTCCTTTTACTTCGCTTTCAATTTCATTAAAAAGTTTCATGGCTTCAATAATACAAACCACTTTACCTGGCGTAACTTCATCGCCTACATTAATAAAAATAGGTTTACCTGGCCCGGCTTGCCTGTAAAAGGTACCTATCATAGGACTTTTTATGGTTACAAGATTATCGGCTTTGGGTTCAGCGGCGGGTTTTGTAGCCGTTGGAGCAGCAATAGCCGGAGTTACAGAAGCCTGTGCTACAGGCGCTTGTACCGGTGCGGCTACACCCGCTATGATATTTTGAACCGGATCTTTTTTTTGTTTAACGGTAATTTTTATGCCTTCTTCTTCGATGGTTATTTCGCCAATATTGGTTTTGTTGATGAGCTTAACCAGCTCCTGGATTTGCTTGATGTCCATGTGGGTTGTTTAAGTGGTTAATTAGAAATGAAACCGGCTGCTAAGATAGGGTAAGATTAATCATAACTGCAACCAAAAATTTAAAAAAACAGGAAAAATGTAGCTTTTTTTGTCAAAATCGGGGTAAATAGGGCCTAAATTGCTAAAAATAGCTCTTCTCCTAAAAACTTAAAAAGGGTAACTGAATTATCAATTACCCTTACTAATTAGCTATGCTTTTTTATTCTTTTACCCTTTCTACGTAATCGCCGGTTTTAGTATTTATCCTTATCAGCTCTCCTTCATTTACAAATAATGGTACGTTTACGGTGGCGCCGGTTTCTACTGTTGCCGGTTTTAAAGTTCTGGTAGCTGTATCGCCTTTCATACCCGGTTCGCTGTATGTAACCAATAATACTATTTTATCTGGCAGCTCTACACCCATTGGCTGGTCGGTTTCGCCATTTATTAGTACCGATACTTCCTGCCCGTCTTTTAAAAACCTGGGTGCATCAATCATATTTTCGGCTACTGTTATCTGTTCAAAAGTTTCTGTATCCATAAAACTGTAGCCGGTATCATCTTTATATAAGTATTGGTATGCCTTTTTTTCAACCCTTACCGGATGTATTGTTTCACCACTGTTCCAGGTAACTTCAATAGTTCTGTTATTATCAACGCCTTTTAATTTTGCCCATACTTTTGCGGCGGCACGGGCAGTTTTATTTTGCCCAAATTCAATTACTGTATAAAGGCTGCCATCTATTTTGATGATTAACCCCGAACGCATATCTGCTGTTGTTGCCATGAATATAAATTTTAAGTGGTTGCAAAAGTAGGAATAGTAAGCCTAAAAATGAAATTGGTTATTGATTTGCCGTTTTTTTTTATAATGATATTGTAACAATACATTCTGAAACAAAAAAATTACTTTTATAAAAATTTTTCATGAAAAAAGTAATAACCCTGGTAATTGTATCTGTATTTTGCAAAGTATCTGTAGCGCAAAGTGATAGTTTACCTGTTTACCTGCGGTTTCCTTCCATTCCACCCTTTAGCATCATTAAAGTACCCGATAGCAGCAGGTTTACCAAAGATAATCTAACAAAGAAAAAAGCTACTTTAATGTTTATCTTCAGCCCCGATTGCGACCATTGCCAAAACGAAACAAAATCGCTTACTGCCAACATAGCACTTTTTAAAAAAGCACAGATTGTAATGGCTTCACCATTAGAATATGTGCATATAAAACAATTTTATGAAGATTATAAAATTGCAGCCTATCCCAATATCATCATGGGCAGAGATCCATCCTATTTCTTAGGTAGTTTTTATAATGTACACTCTTTTCCTGCCTTATTTTTATACGATAAGCATGGAAAGTTTGTAAAAGCATTTGATGGCAGTGTAACTGTAACACAAATTGCCGCTTACTTTTAACGTACTCAAATAATGTTTGTACGCAATAGCATTTAAAATGTTGTTTTTTCAATTAGACTTTTTTCCGGCGGTTGTAATTAATTACCTTTGCCAAGCAAACCCACCTGCTTTAAACAGGTAATTTTTCAATCTAAAAAATATATACATGAAAGTAACTGTAGTTGGGGCCGGAGCTGTAGGGGCTACCTGTGCCGACAATATTGCCCGTAAAGAATTATGCGACGAATTGGTTTTAGTGGATATTAAGGAAGGAGTGGCCGAAGGTAAGGCGATGGACCTTATGCAAACAGCAGCCCTGCTTGGTTTTGATACAAAGATATTTGGCAGCACAAATGATTATACTAAAACTGCCGGAACTGATGTGGCGGTTATCACATCTGGCATTCCCCGTAAACCCGGAATGACCCGTGAAGAATTGATTGGCATAAACGCCGGTATTGTAAAATCAGTTACTGAAAATATTTTAAAACATTCGCCAAATGCAATAATTGTAATTATTAGTAACCCAATGGATACTATGACTTACCTGGCATTAAAATCGAGCGGCTTGCCTAAAAACAGGATTATTGGAATGGGTGGTATTTTAGATAGCAGCCGGTTTAAATATTACTTGTCAACCGCAATGGGTTGTACCTCTACCGATTTACAAGCAGTAGTTATTGGCGGCCACGGCGATACTACTATGATACCTTTAACCCGGTTAGCAACCTACCAGGGAACAGCAGTTGCAAATTATTTAGATACCGATACCCTAAAAAAAGTAGCTGCCGATACCATGGTTGGTGGTGCTACACTTACCGGACTACTGGGCACATCGGCCTGGTATGCACCGGGCGCTGCCGGCGCTGCATTGGTTGAAAGTATTGTAAGGGATGAAAAAAAATTATTTCCCTGCTGTGTTTATTTAGATGGAGAATATGCACAAAAAGATATTTGCATAGGCGTACCGGTAATCATTGGCCGCAATGGTGTAGAAAAAATTATTGATTACAAACTGAATGATGAAGAACAAGCCTTATTTAATAAAAGCGCCGATGCGGTGAGGAATATGAATAGTGCGCTGGGTTCTTTATAATAAAATATTGAGTAAATAAAAAAGGTCGAGTTTTTTTTAACCCGACCTTTTTTTTATAAAATAACATCCTAACTCACTCCATCGCAAATCATCTCTTTATTAATCTTCATCACCAAACCCTGTAATACTTTACCGGGGCCGGCTTCGGTAAAATTTGTGGCGCCATCGGCTATCATTACTTCCACACTCTGAGTCCAGCGTACAGCGCCGGTAAGCTGGTCAATTAAATTTCTTTTTATTTCTGCAGCATTAATTACTGCTTTAGCTACTACATTTTGATAAACGGGGCAAAGAGGATCGTTAAAATGAGTAGCATCAATAGCGGCAGCCAGCTCTTCTTTGGCCGGCATCATTAACGGCGAATGAAAAGCGCCGCCTACAGGTAATACCAATGCACGCCTTGCGCCAGCGGCTTTCATTCTTTCGCAGGCAATATCAATGCCTTTGATGGTGCCACTTATTACTAACTGCCCCGGGCAATTATAATTTGCAGCAACTACCACTTCGCCAGTTTCGGTTGTTACTGCTGCACAAATTTCTTCTACCTTTTCATCAGGCAAAGCTAATACTGCTGCCATGGTAGAGGGGTTCATTTCGCAGGCACGCTGCATGGCCTGAGCCCTTATTGAAACCAACATCAATGCATTTTCAAAACTTAAAACATTGTTGGCAACCAATGCTGAAAATTCTCCCAGCGAATGGCCGGCTACCATATCGGGTTTAGCATTTTGTAATGTTTTATAGGCAATGATAGAATGTAAAAAAACTGCCGGTTGTGTTACATTGGTTTGTTTTAAGTCTTCATCGCTGCCGCTGAACATGATATCTGAAATTCGAAAACCAAGAATTTCATTTGCCTGTTCAAACATTTCTTTTGATACAGTATTTGTATCGTACAGATTTTTTCCCATTCCACTAAACTGCGATCCCTGTCCGGGAAATATGAATGCATGTGCCATCAGGTATAGTTTTAGAATACAAATAAAACAAAAAAATCCCTTCTATAAAGGGATTAATTATTTTGGTATTTTTTAAATTAATGTAACTGTGCTGATATGAGCTTCACAAACTCACTTCTTGTTTCGTTTTTTTCAAACTCTCCCCAAAAAGCTGATGTTGTTGTTACTGAATTTTGTTTTTCCACTCCTCTCATCATCATACATAAATGCGAAGCTTCAATAACAACGGCAACACCTAACGGATTGAGTGTTTCTTTTATTGAATTCAATATTTCATGTGTTAATCTTTCCTGCACCTGCAACCGTCGGCTAAAAGCATCTACCACCCTGGCAATTTTACTTAGGCCGGTTATAAATCCATTGGGAATATAGGCAACATGGACTTTACCGTAAAAAGGTAATAGGTGATGTTCACACAAACTATACAGTTCAATATCTTTAACAATAATCATTTCACTAACATCTTCGTGAAACTTGGCCGAATTTAATATTTCATGGGCATCAATCTCATATCCCTGTGTAAGAAACTGCATTGCTTTGGCAACCCTTTCGGGTGTTTTTTGAAGGCCTTCCCTTTTAGGATCTTCGCCAAGCAGTTGTAAGGTTTTGTAATAATTTTCTATAAGCCCCGATGTGGTTTTTTCATCGTATTGCTCAATTCTTTTATAAGCCATTCAGTAAGTTTTTGTTTTTAAAAATCAGTTTGCAGGGTAATCAACAAAGTTCCTTTCGGTTTCGTACAACCGAACCTGCAGGTCGAATTTGGCTTCAATCTTTTCTCTTAATATCCTGTAAATAACAATCGCAATGTTTTCGGCTGTTGGATTAAGGTTTTTAAATTCAACCGTATCATCATTCAAATTCTTATGGTCAAAACGCTCTATTATATTTTCTTGTACCATATCGCTCAATAATTTCATATCCAATACATACCCGGTTGCTGCATCCGGTTCGCCGGTTACTTTAATCAACAGTTCATAATTATGCCCATGAAAATGTGGGTTATTACATTTACCAAAAACTTTTTGATTTGTTGCTTCATCCCAGGCTGGGTTATTAAGCCGGTGGGCTGCATTAAAATGTTCTTTACGGTAAACGGCAACTCTATTATTCATATTAAATTGATAACATTTTATTTTAGTGAATTGTTTAAAACCGGGCAATTTTTATTTTTTACAAAACTAGCGTGTGCTGATTGGTTTAAAAAAAATCTTAAAAAAGTAATGATCAGGTTTTATTTATTTTTGTTGATGTTGAAATTAAACTCCATAGTATTCTACAAAAATCCGGGTTGTTTCTGATAATTTAAGGCAATGTAATTGAACTTCTGCGGGTAAATGTGGAGTAAGTTCATTCCAAATTCCTATAACCAGGTTTTCAATAGAACATAGTTTACCCTTCATAAAATCTACATCCACGTTCAGGTTTTTATGATCAAGTTTATCAATCACATATTCTTTAACTAT
>DAOLYC010000013.1:0-16716 GCA_035425605.1 Ferruginibacter sp. | reverse complement strand
ATAGACCTATTAGTGAATAATCCTTTTCCCGAAGAGCCATTAATTGATAGTTTTATTCGTAAACATCTTGCCGGAACAATGATGCCTTATACCGATTGCTACCTGGTAAAACGGTCAGAACTTGTTGCCGGCGGAGGTAATGCAACAGCCTATAAACTAAAAACACCAATACCTATTGAAACCATACATTATTCCTGTAATTATGATAACCCCGAAGGAAAAATAACGCTTTACGGTATTCACAACACTGCTGCATGTGTGGCTGAATGGATTCGTCCTTTTGATATATCAAAACTTACTGGTAAACCTGTAAATACACAACTCATCAGTTTATTTGCCTTAGGCAGTATGGATGTAAACCGTATTGGTAAATGGGTACTTGATACCAATTTACTGGAGATTGATAATACAAATTCAAAACAATATTATGCAACTGGTAATACCAATGAAACCGATATTGGACCAAATACCTGGACACTCGGTTTGTACACTTTTCGGGATATCTTATCTCCTACAAAAACTGTTAACCAGATAAATTATATTTGGTATGTGGCAAACGGGCTCGATTCCAGAATGCTTACCGAATTCATTTACGATCTATACCAGGACTATCCCAACCGAATTGTGCCTGCTGAAGAAATTATTAAACTAACCCAACAGGATCTTCCTCAAACATTGGTACTGCTTGATTGTGATACAATGGAAGCAAAAGCACATTTTCAATTCGAGAAAAATATGTATATCCGTAGCCTCCATTTCATTTCACGCCCCCAACCAACACCCGGTATAGAATATGAACTTGATGGATATCTTTTTTGTACCTTACAAGCTGGTATGCCGCAATCTAATCCCAATAAATACAGATCGGAATATTGGGTGTTTGATGCCGCTAAAATTAATGAAGGGCCAATTTGTAAACTGAATTTTGATAAAATTCAGTTTTGTTTTACCCTTCATTCTGCCTGGCTTGAAAATGCCAGTTCATTTAATCTCCCCTACAATATAGATGTAAAGCAGGATTATGATTCTGTTATTTCAAAACTGGTTGATAACGGAAGCATCCAGAAATTTTTTAATGAACAGGTTTATCCGCAATGGTATGCTCAAAAAAAACAAGAAGTATGAATGATGCTATAAAGTATGTTGCTATTTAGCTTATGTTACAAAATGAAAAACAATATGAAATAAGTGATACCATTTATGATGGCAGTAAATCTATCATTTACCGGGCAAGACATGTTGCCAGCAAAAAAGATATTATTATTAAAAAAGGTAAAACTGCTACAAAAGCCGGCTTATACAATGAATACAATCTTGCATTGGAATTGAATGGAGAAAATTCGCTGGTATCCATTACAGAAATAGAAAAAGTTCCTGCATTAATACGTCCCTTTTATCCGGGAAAGACATTGGGTGAAGAAATTGAAAATAAAAACCACGGAGTAATTTATTTCTTCAATATATGTTTTAAAATGATTGATGAACTTAATAAGCTACATGGTAAACATATTATTCACAACGATCTCAATCCTCAAAACATAATAACCGATCATGCCGAAAACAAAGTGCATATTATAGATTTTGAATCCGGCACACATCAGCAATTCCAGCAATCAGCCTACAAAGGAGCATCAGTAATTGAAGGCGTGTTACAATACATCTCCCCCGAACAAACGGGCCGCATGAACCGAGTGATTGATTACCGGTCCGACTTTTATTCTCTGGGTATTATCTTTTACGAAATTCTTTCGGGTAAGAAGCCTTTTGAAAATGAAGATGCATTAGAGTTGATACATTGTCATATTGCTCTTTTGCCACCGTCATTGCATATTGTAGATGTACAAATACCCAAAGCACTTGCTACAGTTATTGAAAAATTGATGGCAAAAAACGCAGAAGAAAGATACCAGTCTTTAAGCGGTTTACAAATCGACCTGGCGCATTGTCAAAAAGAATGGATCAGTACCGGCACTGTTGAAATGTTTGAACTTGGTAAAGCCGATTTGCCTTTGCGGCTGCATGTATCGCAAAAACTATTTGGCCGTAAAACAGAAACTGAAAAAATATTTTCACTCTATGAAGAAGCGGCTGCAGGCAAAAAAATAATATTAGGATTAAGAGGCTTAAGCGGTTTAGGAAAAACAAAACTAATACAGGAAGCGGCAAAACCACTTACTGCACACAAAGGGGTTTTTATCAGCGGTAAATTCGATTCGTTGCATCGTAATATACCTTATTATGGATGGGCACAGGCTTTCAATCAACTGGCCGATTTATTGTTTACAGAAAACGAAGAAACAATTTCCCGATGCCGCAAATTATTAAATGAAAACATGCAAGGCCTGGAGTGTGATATCATAGCCATTGCTCCCCGGTGGAAAACCTTGTTTTCTAACATCTCTCCACTTCCGATGTTGAACCCCAAAGAACAGCAAAGCAGGATACAGTTTGCTGTTTCGCTTTTTATTAAAAGCATTTTAAAAATTGTAAAGCCTGTTTTATTTTTTGTTGATGACTGGCAATGGGCCGATGAAGCTTCTATTGAATTGCTGAGAAGTATTTCGGGAGATGTAAACCTTAAGAAACTTTTTTTAGCATTGGCTTACAGGCAAAATGAAACAGATAGCACCCATCCTTTTATAAGAGCTTTAACTGATATAGAATTAAACCAAAAAGAAGCACTAACCGATAGCAACCTCATAGTTGATTCGATTGAAATAAAGCCATTAACAGTTACTGATACCAACGAGTTGCTTGCAGAAACATTTTCATGTATTACCGATGAAACCAATACCCTTGCTGGATTAATTTTTGCCAAAACACAAGGCAACCCGTTTTTTATTATTCAACTGCTCGATTATTTATATACTAAAAAGCTCATCTGGCTTAATGTTTCCGATTGTTCGTGGAAGTGGAATATAACAGGCATTAGGGAGCTGGTAGTAACCGAAAACATTGCTACCGTTATTATTGATAAGATAAATAATATTTCGCCGCAAAACCTGGAGATACTCACATTTGCATCCTGCCTGGGACATGAGTTTAGCTTGTCATCTTTGCGTTTTATTACAAAAATTCCCGAACAAAAACTACATGCATTACTTTGGGAAGCCATTAAAGAAAATATTATAGAACCACTTGATAAGGATTATAAATTTGTACCCAAATTTTACGAAGCTAATAAAACCAATGTACGGTTTAAGTTTACACATGATCGTATTCAACAGGCATTATATAACCGTACAGAGAGTAAGCTTAGGGAAGAGCTGCATTTTGAAGCAGCCGAATATTCGATGGCCAACCCACAGGAAAGCGATAATATTTTCATTACTGCCAATCACCTGGTTGCATCGGGTAGTTTATTAATTAACAGTAACCATTGTATTCAAGCTGCACAAATATTATTACAGGCAGGCCAAAAGGCTTTTTCTTCTGCAGCTTATGATTCATCGTTTATCTTTTTAAAACTTTTTGAACAGATTGTTGATAAAGAATCCTTATCTGTTTATGATTATTGCCTGTTAATACTAAGCGCTCATCTAAACAGTAATGAAACTAAGATAAAGGAATATGAAGAAAAAGCCTTTGCCATAGCAAATGGAAAAATTGAGCGTTCTCAAATTTATGAGGCTACACTCAAAGGCTCCATAGCCATGAACAAACTTAATGAAGCCATTATTATTGCCAGAAAAGCCTTTAATGAATTAGGTTTTAGATTTCCCAAAACAAAAGCTTCTAAATGGCAGGTAATTTGGGGCGCTATAAAAATACAAATTGCTTTTCCCAATAAAAAAATAAAGGAGATAACAAGGTTTGCCGATATGACAGATGAAGCCGGAAAGCATTTAATGCAACTTATTTATACTTCGCTGGAGCCATTTTATTTTGTTGAAAGAGATACGTATCCGCTATTGATATTTAAAATGGTAAACCTAAGTGTGAAACAGGGCAACACACCCGAATCTATTATTGGCTATGGCTCGTACGGCTTAATACTTGCCGGTGTTTTAAACAAACTTGAAAGTGGCTATACTGTTGGTAAAGAAGCAATGAAACTTTTTGACCATTTTAATGCTCCTCACCTGGTTTCTACAGCAGGCTTTGTAAATACCACTTTTATTTTACACTGGAAAGAATCATTAGCTTCTTTTGAAAAAGATTGTTTACTGTATTACGAAAAAGGGTTGAATACAGGAAACCTTGAATATGCAGCCTGGAATTTATATACCCATTCCAATTCAATTTATTTCAGAGGAGCAAAACTTGCGCAAACAGTGGAGATGTTTGATAACTATGAAAAATTTTATTTAAGACATCGGCAGTTAAATGCTTATGGCGCATCTGTGATAATTAAAAATACATTAAGCAAAATGTTGCTGGCCCAACCGGCTTCGCTTACAGATAGTGAAGAAGAGTTTCAGTTATTTAACAGGGAAAGCAAGGCTAACAATACCGTATTTTCATTTGTATATCACAATATGAAAATATTTTTAGGGGTTTTTCATCTGCAGTACAGCAGTGTTCTAAAAAATGTTGAACAAAATCAAAAAGACATTGCTAACACAGCCAGCCTTTATTGGCAACCTTATTTTACTGCCTTAAAAACAGTTGCCTATATTAACAGTTCTTTTGAAGGTGTATTGAATTACAACAAAGTAAAAAATGAATTAAAAAGCGATAGGAAAAAATTAGTAAAAGCAAGAAAAGTTTATGATGGAAATATTGGCTGGATTTTGGGTTTAATGGATGCAGAAATTGCAACTTATGAAACCAGGACTATAAACCATCAATTATATTCCCGAGCGGCTGAAAATGCAGAGAATTTTGGGTTTCAATTTCCCGCTATACTAATTGAGTTAATGCGTATTCAAAAAATGAAATACCTTGATATTGATGGTTGCAGACAGTACTGGTACACACTAAGAGGTAAACTGGCCGACCTTGAAATAAACAGTGTAATATATGCCTGGGAACTAAAATTTCCTGAATTTAAAGAACAGAAAAATTTACATCCATCATCCAACAAAGGAGAATTCTCAACCGAGCAGTTCGATGCTAAAACCATCATCAAAACAACCGAAGCCTTGAGCAGCGAAATTATTTTAACCAAACTGGTTGATAAGATGATGCTTTTATCTATGGAGAATGCTGGGGCAAGATATGGTTGTTTTATGGTATTGAAAGATAAGAACTATGAATTGGTTGCTGAAAAATTTGCTGATGAATATGAAAAACAGAACAACCGCAAGGGAGGCATACCGGCAAGTATTTTCAATTATGTAATTCGAACTAAAGAACCGTTGATTATTGGCAATGCAATGGATGCAGCACCTTATAAAAACGATCCGGGAGTGATTGCCGGTAAGGAAAAATCAATCTTGTGTATTCCCATCATTAATCAAAATACCTGTATAGCTTTATTGTACCTGGCAAATGAATTATCAAAATCAATATTTACGGAAGAACGTATTGGACTATTAAAAATGCTGGCAGGCCAAATGGGTGTAAGTCTTCAAAACGCAATATTGTACGATAATATGGAAAAACTGGTAGAGAAACGTACAGAACAACTGGCACAGGAAATTGAAAAAACAGATAACCTGTTATTAAATATTTTACCAAGAGAAGTGGCTACAGAATTAAAAACCTCGGGCAAGGCCACACCCAAATATTATCAGCACGCCACTGTAATGTTTTGCGATATTATAGACTTTACCAAGCGAGCCGAAAAACTAAGCGCTGTAGAAATAATAGATGAGTTGCATCTCTGTTTTAAATCGTTTGATGAAATTATTGCACGGCATCAAATAGAAAAGATAAAAACCATTGGAGATGCTTATTTATGTGTTGGTGGTATTCCAACCGAAAATGAAAACCATGCTTTAAACACTGTTGCTGCCGCCATTGAAATTCAGCAATGGATGAAATCTACTTTTGAACAAAGAGCCAGTTTAGGTAAAGATTATTTCAGGCTTAGAGTGGGCATACACACCGGGCCGGTGGTGGCAGGTGTGGTTGGCAGTTTAAAATTTGCTTATGATATTTGGGGCGATACGGTTAATACTGCCTCCCGCATGGAACAGAACAGCGAGGGTGGAAAGATAAATATTTCCGACACCGTTTTTGAAATCATTAAAGACAAAATATCGTGTACTTTTAGGGGAGAAATTGAAGCCAAAAACAAAGGCATGTTAAAAATGTATTTTGTAAACACTCCACAATAAGTTTTTAGTTTATTTTACATCCATCAAAAAATATTATTACAGCTTTAATTTTCCATCAAAAAAAAACTGAACTTTATTTTTATACACACTTTTTATTATGAACAAATTATTACGTGGATTAATTGCCGGGTACGGTGCCAAAAAATTGGGAGGCGGTTGCCTGAGCACCGTTATTATTTTTATAATTATTTGGGTAGCCCTAAAAAATTGCTAGTAGCCCTGTGGTACCGTTTCCCGTTTTTACATTTTTATTTTACAAGGTTAGGTAAATATAAATAGATAAAAAACAGATGAAGTGTACAACTGTTACAATCCAATAAGACCTGTCTGTTTTTATAGCCATGTAAATACTTCTTACTAAAAAAAATACAATTATTATAAAACTAATGGCACTTACCATTATGCTGGCAGATAAATCATTGGCTCCTCTTTTGGGCAATCTGTCGGTAATGTATAAAGCTGCCAGCATGGAGGCATAAAGCATAATCGTAAAAACAATGGCTGTCCATTTAATTTTCATAATAGTTTTAATACTGCTTTACTTAATTATTCATCCTGCGTTAATTCCTTAATAAAATCGCTTACAAGGTAACTTAATAGTTTTCCTGTTGCATCATTTTTTCTTCCATCGGCTAATTGCGTGGCTCCTTCACTTAAGTGCAGGTAAGCAACTTTAGCATCCTGGGCAGCAAAGGTTACATACTTTCTGGCATGTAATGTACTTATTCCGCATGGGGTTAGCTTACTGCTGAGTGTATCTTCAATACAACTGAGATCAATTTCAATACCGGTATAACTATCTTCTGTAAATCCTGTGGCATGCGCTACTGCCTGTATAAAATTTTTTCTTTCGTGAATAAAAATATCTTCGTAAGTGATATAATCAACAAAAGGATTGTTATGTATATCCATTAAAATATTTTGAGCAATAAAGTTTTCATGCAAGCCCACCAGGCAATATTTTCCCAGGTATCCATCTTCTTCTGCATAACGAAAAGCATTGCCATTATGCCTGCCATTGGTTACGCCATAGCCAGTGTGAGCATCCAGGTTAATACAATTAATTTGCGATAATGGTATCATATCGGCCTTATGTAGCCCCTTTGCAACACCTTTTATTATTGGATATGCGTTATTATGCCCTCCACCAATAATGATTGGAATCTTTTTGGCCGATGCAATCACTTTAAGAATATCTTCTACTTCTTCATCTACCAAATTAAGTGCATGGCGATAAGCATTTATTTTTTCTTCATCGTTATAAGCATTGTTTTCTATTAAAAATTTTATATCACCAAAATCAAAATGGCCTAGTAATAAAATATTTTCGCCACTTAAGAAATCGTTGCTTTGTGAATTAAGAAATGCATTTAAAAACGATAACCAGGCAGTTTCGGTGCCACCTACCCCATAATTACCCATTACACCAAAATCTTCGGGAATACCAAGTAATACATAACGGGCTGTAGATTCTTCCAACACTTCCGGCCATTCTTCACCTGGTTTTAAATATTGAATTCGCTCGCCCATTTTGGTTTCAAAACGACGAATTCTCGTTAGCGAGAGTATATCTTCTTTTGAATAAAATTTAAAATGTTTCATCTAGGGAAGTTAGGTAAATTCTTCATACCAAATTTAAAAACGCAGCTTTATGAAATTGAATTTAAAATTATAAAAAGAATTCATTAACAGGTATTTATCAAATAATTTTTACCGTTGGCATAGCATTTGTTAAAGTGGCAGTATGAAAAAACAAACTATAATATCAGCAATTTTATTTGGTGCAGGCTTAAGCCTGGGCACATTATCTCATGCACAAGGACCGGTATCTCCGGTACAAAAAGGATCTGTAACATTTAATGCAGGTGTTGGCGTTGGCAATGAGTACAACAGCAATTATTACAACTCAGCTTTTGGCACAAAGGCTGCCATTGAAGCAGGCTTATGGCAGGCGGGGCCGGGTGTTATTACCCTGGGTGGAGAAGTTGGCGCATCATTTTCAAACGGTGGTAGCAGGTATAACGATTACAGAACCCAAACTGTGATTGTAGCAGGTCGTTCGGCATGGCACCATGGATGGAATGTAAAAGGATTAGATACTTATGCAGGACTTTCGGCCGGTGTTGGTTTTAATAATTACAAGTACAACAAAAACGGTACAGTTAAAGAAAATGAAGTAATTCCTGTGTTTGGAGGCTTTGTGGGCGCATCTTATTTTGTAACTCCTACTTTTGGTTTTAATGTAGAAGCTGGTTATGATATTACACAAATACAAGGCGGTATTATTCTTAAACTGAAATAAAAAGTTTCTACTTCAGTATTTTTGTTGCATAAATTAATTTATGGCAGCAATAAAGGCAATTATTTCCGATAAGATATTTACTTCAAACGAATGGCTATTTAACCATGCGGTGATTATCAGCGCTGGTAAAATAATTGATATTTTACCGGCAGCAGATTTGTCTGTTGATATAGAAAAAGAAACTTTTTACAACAGCATTTTGGCTCCTGCCTTTATTGATTTGCAAATTTATGGTGCATACGAAAAACTTTTTGCCGTATATCCGAATACAGGTGCTTTGGATTTATTAAACATTTATTGCAATAAAGGAGGCGCTGCATTTTGTATGCCCACTGTTGCCACCAATAAACTTTCGGTTTTTTATACTTGTATTGATACAATAAGGCAATACAAACAACAAGGAGGCAAAGGTATTTTAGGCTTACATGCCGAAGGCCCCTGGATAAGCAAAGAAAAACGTGGCGCTCATATCGAGTCTTTGATTTATACACCAACTTTAAAAGAAGTAGAAGCATTTCTTGAATATGGTAAAGATATAATTAAGATAATAACACTTGCACCGGAAGTTTGTAATAAAGAGATAATAGCGCTAATTCATAACTATGGTATTAAGGTTTTTGCTGGCCATAGCAATGCAGATTATGATACAGCCATGCAGGCTTTTGATAATGGTATAGATGCCGTTACGCATTTATACAATGCTATGAGTCCTTTGCAACACCGTAACCCTGGAATGGTAGGCGCTGCATTTAATCATCAAAAAGTGATGGCAAGTATTATTGCAGATGGTTACCATGTTGATTATGCAGCTATTAAAATTGCAAAAAAAATAATGGGGAGCAGGCTTTTTGCTATTACAGATGCAGTAACAGCAACCAATGAAGGATATTACAAACATGAACTGGAAGGCGATAAATATACTGCCAACAATATTTTAAGTGGCTCTGCATTAACCATGTACAAAGCCTTTAAAAACCTGGTTATTTATGCCGATATTGATGTAACAGAAGCTTTACGTATGTGTAGCCTATACCCGGCACAAGTAATGCAAATGGATAATGAAAATGGCAGGATAGCAAAAGGATATAAATCAAATATGGTATTGATACCCGAAGGATTGGATAGCGATGAAATATTGTTTATTCATTGAACAGAACATGATTAAACAACACATTTTAAAAATTCATAAAAAAACAAAACCTTCTTCAGCTACATAATTATTTGTATATATTTTGCATAATTAAAATGCTATGCCTATTTTCATAGGGTAGAATCATCAACTATTTCATTAAAAAAAAGATATGCGCTGGATAAAATATTTACTGTACGGGATTGGTTTTTTAATTATCATATTTCTGTTTGGTCCCCGCCCTTCCACACCAAAATACGAAAAGGCAATGCCTATTGTTCCTGCAATAAACGAATTGGAAAAATTTATTGCAAACAATGAAGCACAACATACACTTAGGCCCAATAACCAGGCCAGGATAGTTTGGGCAAACGATAGCAATAAAACAAAAACCGAATATGCTATTGTTTATCTGCATGGGTTTACTGCTTCGCAGGAAGAGGGCAGTCCAACTCATAGAAATGTAGCAAAGGCTTTTGGCTGTAATTTATACTTATCAAGATTAGCAGAACATGGATTGGATACCGTAGAAAATATGGTAAACCTAACACCCGATAATTATTGGGAAAGTGCCAAACAAGCATTGGCCATCGGAAAACAAATAGGCAACAAAGTTATATTGATGGGAACCAGCACTGGCGGTACATTGGCATTACAATTAGCTGCTGCTTATCCAAATGATGTTGCAGCACTCATATTATACTCGCCTAATATTGCCATTAATGATCCCAATGCCTGGATGATGAATGATCATTGGGGTGTACAAATTGCCAGGTTGGTAAAAGGTGGCAAATACAATATTGCAGAAGATACCCGGCCAGCCTATAAGCAATACTGGAGCAATGTTTACCGCCTTGAAGCGGTGGCATCGCTTGAAGAACTTTTAGAAACAACTATGAACCAGGAAACCTTTGGCAAGGTAAAACAACCGGTTTTACTTTTATATTATTACAAAGATGAACAACACCAGGATGATGTTGTAAAAGTTAGTGCCCTACAAAAGATGTTTACACAATTAGGTACCGATACATCATTACGATGGGCAATACCAATGCCCAATACCGGCAATCATGTATTAGGCTCACATCTAAAATCAAACGACCTGGCAGGTGTAGAAAAAGAAACAAAAAAGTTTTTAGAAGATGTGTTAAAGCTTAAACCTTTAAACTAAAAAAATGCAGTATAGGATGTTTTTTTACAGCATTATATTTTTACATAAACGCCAAAAGTTTTCACTAGTAAACACAAATCAACAAGCATTAAGTTAAATGATATACAACAAGTTAAACTCATGCAAATGCATGAGAAAGATCAGTAGTACTAACCAGTTAAATCGTATCTTGCAATAGATAAAAAAAATAGTATTAAGAAAAACAGGTGCTATTAGTTTTTACCTTATTTATACAACATTTTTAAACATGGATTTTTATAATTTTAAATAAAATATACCACTATGATCATTCAATTTAATACCGATAATAACCTAAGTGTACATGAAGGTTTCAGTAAAAAATTACAAGATATGCTTAACAGTGAGCTAAAAAGATTTAATGAGATTATAACCAGGCTGGAGGTTCACTTTGCTGATGAAAACGGCCACAAAAAAGGTGTGGAAGATAAAAGATGCTTACTGGAAGCCAGGATTAAAAACAAAAATCCTATTGCAGTTACAGCTTATGCATCTAACTATGAAATTGCAGCAAAAGATGCTGCTGAAAAATTAAAGAAATCATTAAATGCTGTGCTGCAAAAAATGCAGGCACATTAAAAGATAATTTTAAAACGCATTTTACTATTCACAAAGCTTTATTGTATCGGTTGTTTTACTGCTGATTTGTATCTTATTAATTTTACCTGCCGTGTTATAATAAAGAATTAAAGTACCGTATTCGGTTTGAAAAGCATCCCAGTGTAAATCTTTAATTTTTGGATAGCCCAGTGTTGCAAATAAACTGCTGCGGTTTGCTCCTAACAGGTGTGGTGTCATCTTACCTTTAAAATTGTCTTTAATTTCAATATAATCCCTGTCGGTAAAAAAATAAATGCCTTTATCGGGATAAAAAACACCGGCACAAACAGTAGCCGAATCTTTTTCAATCAACTTTGTATAACATGGAAACAAATTTGTTACTTCTGCCCAGGTAGATTTGGCATATAACTTATTTACATTTCCATCAAGCACATCTACCGTAAATGCCGGGCAAACAGGTGTTGTTTTAAGTTGGGCTTTACTGGTTTTAATACCCAAGAAAAAAGTTAATAATAATAAAAGGATTTTCATAAATGATGGTTTGATATTGTTCAAAAGATTATTGATATTTAACTATACAGCAAATTCCCTGCTAAAAATAAATTTAACCCAATAAAAATTTTTTAATGGATAAATACCATTAAAATTACCCACATTCTTTTATAACTGTTTTAATAAATTTGTACAGTGTGTAGTTTAACTTACTACAATAGCAATGTAACTGTAATATAAAAATTGTATTTATGGAAGATTTGCTGATTAGGCAAGCCTATATGAATGATTTGCCAACATTGGTTGAATTTGAACAGGGAGTTATCACATCTGAAAGGCCATTTGACCCTACTTTACAAAAAGGCCTAATTCATTATTACGATATTGAAAATATGATACAAGCTACTGATGTTGAATTATTAGTGGCAGAAATAAACAATGAGATAGTTGGTTGCGGCTATGCTCGTATTGAAAATGCAAAACCTTACTTACATCATGCCCGCTATGCTTACCTGGGATTTATGTATGTAAAACCACAATGGCGTGGAAGAGCAATTAACAAAAAGATTCTGGATGCACTTACTAATTGGGCACTTTTAAAAAACATTATTGAATTAAGGCTTGATGTATATCAATCCAATGTAGCTGCTATTAAAGCTTATGAAAAAGCAGGTTTTATAAAACACATGATTGAAATGAGAAAAGGATTGTAATATTTAAACCTTATAATAATTATGCAGCCAGGCTTATAATAAAATCACTTCCTTTCCCTTCTGTGCTTTCAATCTTTAGAGAAGCATTTATTTTTTGTAACAAACCTTTTACAAGAAATAACCCTAACCCACTCCCCTTTTCACCTTCGGTGCCTGCAGTACTGTCAATATCTCCATTCAGCAATTCATCAATCTGTTTCCTGCTCATACCAATGCCTTCATCTTTTATAGAAATACATGCATTGCCGTTGTTTGAAAAACTACTGATAAAAATTTTACTGCCTGCGCTACTGAATTTTACGGCATTAGTAATGATGTTACGCAAGGCTATTTCCATTATGTTATAATCGGCAGGGGCTTTTATAACAGTTACACTTTTATTTATTTCAATATTTTTTTGTAAAGCCTGTGCCTGAACTGCGGCAATGGCATCTTCAATACATTCTAACAGGTTTATATTTACAATGGGTGGTTTAGTATTTTTTAACTGCATGTTGGCCCACACCAACAGGTTATCCAGCATGTTACTTGTTTGGCTAACAGCTTGTGTTGTTTGCTTTTTAAAATTTTCTTTTTTCTCTGGCGATAAAGCCGGGTTATCTGCCAGGCTTAAATAAGTTTTTAGCGAAACTAAGGGATTCCTAAGGTCGTGGCTTATGATAGAAAACAACCGGTCCTTAACCTGGTTCAATGTTTGAAGTTCATCTTTTTGTTTATTTATTTGAGTGTTCCTGTCCTTCAGTAAGATATTGTTTTGCCGTATGCGCCGGTAAAAAAAGGCAAGTGTTATTAACAGTAATGCTGCGGCAGTGGCAATAATGATAAAAATATTTCTTTGATTTTTTTGCCTGGTGGTTTCAGTTTCCTGTTTAGCAAGGCTAATGTTTTTCTTTTCTAACTGGTAATCTGTTTCCAGTTGTGTAAGCTTATTTTTATTATCAGAACTAAAAAGGCTGTCTTTAAGTGCGTAATATTTTTTAAGGAAGTTACTTTGTTGCTTGTAATCTTTCATATCAGCATACATATCAGAAAGGTTGCGGTAGTTTTCCATGGTAATGCTTGCCATCTGCCCTTTATTTGCATAGGTTATACTTTTTGCAAATGCTTCGCTGGCTTTGGCATAGTTGCCCGCTTGTGCCTGTGTGGCACCAATATTATTGTACACACTGGCAAGTTCATCAAGTCCAACATCATTTCTTGCATTGTATTTCATCAATACTGAATCAAAATATTGCAAGGCAATAGCATTGTTTTTCTTATGCTTATAGCTAATACCTAAATTACTCAGGCTTGCTGTAACAAGAAAAGAATCACTGTTAAGCCTTGAAATGTTGAGCGCTTTTTTAAGATAATTAATTGCAGAATCGTATTGCCCGCTTTGGTCGTACATAATTCCTCTTTCGGCTAATAGCGAACTAAGCTGTGTTGTATCTTTAGTTATTTTAGTAATTGATTCTGCCTTATCATAATACTCACCGGCCTTTTTTAGCGAATGAGTTTGAAAAAAAACATTACCGATAGACATGTAGGCATTGGTAAGTCTTCGTTTATCATCCAGTTTTTCGTAAATATTTGCACTTTGCTGGTAATGATCGAGCGATTTATCAAAGTTGCCTTTTAGCAGGTAACAAAACCCCATGTCGTAATAGGTATTTGCCAGGGGTAATTTTAAATTAAGTTTCCTGGCTAAAGCCGCTGATTTTTCGAAATACTCCAGTGCTTTATTCGGATTGTTATCAATATAGTAATTCCCAATTCGGCTGAGTGTACGCTCTATATTACTGTCTGCTTTTTGCTTATCTAAAACTTTAAGCAAACTATCTACCTCATTTTTTACCTGGGCATTTATATTAAAAGAAATAAACAATGCGGCAGCAAGAAATATTTTTTTATTCATCATCATAAAAAGTTTAAATAAACCTTTTAATGGCATTGCTGCCAACAATGGTTTCCAATACTTTTTCGGCGTAAGATTTACCAATTACCAGTTGTATCTTATCAATATAAACAGTAGTGGTTTCAACGGCTGTAACTTTTTGTATGTTTACAATATGAGTGCGGCTTATGCGTATAAACAATTTGACTGGTAATTGCTGTTCAATATTTTTCAAGCTCACCAATGCAATCTTTTTTTCGCCATCTTGTAAAAAAATATTTACAAAATCTCCCATAGATTCAACGTACAACACTTCAGTATATAAAATTCGTAAAAAAGTATTCCTGTCTTTTATAAAAAAAGATTCATCGTCATTTTGTGTAAAGGCTTCTTCAGGTGATGTATTTGCCTTAATGCCAGCCAGCAGCCTTACTTTGTCAATGGCTCGTAACAATCTTTGTGTTTCTACGGGTTTTACCAGGTAATCAACCGCATCTAGTTCATAAGCATCTATGGCATAGTTTAGGTGCGATGTTATAAATATGGTTAAAGGCAACTGCCTGATGCTTTTTGCAAGTTCAATACCACTAAGGCCTGGCATTTCTATATCAAGCAATAAAAGATCGGGCTGCTGAATTTGTAGTTGCTCGTGAGTTTGCAATGCATTTTCGCAAACACTTAGGCATTGTAGCCCTGCAAAACCATTTAATTGCTGTAAAGTATATTCCCTATACAATTCATCATCATCGGCAAGTATGTAGGTAAGCGGTTTATTCATAATCGGATGCTAAAATTACCGCTTTTTAAACAGTTAATAACATCTTTATCTACTCAAATACCATTTTAAACTACTCACACCGGTGTTTTATCTATTCATCCTTAGTTGCCATATTTTAAATTATACTTTTACTATGGTTTTTCATAGGATATTGGATTTTAAACAGGGCAGGATTTCTATCCAGCCCTCATTTTTTTGTACCTGTTGAATAACCGTTCATCAATATCTTTCTGCAACCATTAAAAAAATAAGAACTTTATCTTCTAAATTAATTAACATTTTATAGCAAATGGCGGGTGGCCAAAAAAAACAATAAAAATTTACACATGAAACGAATATATTCTTTTTTATTAGCCTGCATGGTTACGGGTATTGTAAACGCACAAACTAAAATTGAGCTGGATGAAGTAAGTAACCATATTGGCGATAGTGTAACCGTTTGTGGCCTTGTAGCAAGTATGCGTTTTTTTGAAAATTCAAACAGGAAACCAACTTTTTTAAACATAGGTGATAAATACCCTAATCAAAAAATAACTTTGGTAATATGGGATGATGTTAGAAAAAACTTTAAAGAAGCTCCCGAAACATTTTTAAATAAAAAAATTTGTATTACAGGCCGAATAATTCTTTACAAAGAAAAGCCAGAGATTGTGATAGAAAGGCCAGAACAGGTTTCGGTTGAATAAATTAGTCTAATAATTCTTTATATAATATTTTACAGCAGCAACATTCAAAACAGATGTGCCGGTTTTCATACTGCCACTGTATAGTTCAAAAGAAGAGTAATAGGTGATGTTATTTTGTCCGATGGATTTTATCTTACCTCTGTAGGCTTTATCTTCAAAAGAGCCATAATATGTAAGCAAGGTGGAACCTACATTTTTAAGTTTACCTTTTATATCTGCATTTTCAAAAGATGCATACCAGTTAATCATATTTGCCCCTATTTTTTTTATGTTTCCCCTGTATGCTGCATCATCATAATTCAAATAATAATCAATATTTGTATAACCTATAGCTTTTAATTTTCCTATTAATGCATCGTTTTCGTAAGAAGCAAAATAAGTAAGCAATGTATTACCAATATATTTTACTTTACCACGTAAAGCTGCATCATCGTTTTGAGAATAATACTCTACCCTGCCTACATAGGGCTCCAGGTCGTTATTATAATTTTCCTGGTATCCAATATATTTATCAAAACCCCACTTGTAAATGTTACCATCCTTTGTAAGATATAACTGCACATTTTCGGGCAATGCAAAAGCAAAAACTTCTACCTGGCCACGGCCGGCAATGGTAATTTTAGAAAGGCTTTGCGAAAAAGCATTTGTAATCACAAAAATTAAAGCTGTTACCAACAAAATTCTTTTCATTTCTGTTATTTTTTAACGCTGTTAAAGATACATACAAATAGAATACTGTTACTGCCCAAAGTGACTGATTTAAAAT
>DAOLYC010000012.1:0-16731 GCA_035425605.1 Ferruginibacter sp. | reverse complement strand
AGTAACTGCCGGCCGTAGCTGGGATGTAAACTATGGCGGCACAGGTGGTGTACTGTCTCCTGGTGGTGCCAACTTTTCCGTTGCCTCATCGGGTTACTACAGGATATCGGTTAACGTAAGTACTTTAACATACAACATTATGCAAGGCCGTATGGGATTTGTTGGAGGAGCAACGGGTGCAGGATGGAACCCTCCGGGAGTTTTTCCTAATTATGCATTAGGAAATGCAGGCACTAATTTATTTGTTGGCCTTACAGATTTTACAAGTGGCGGATGGAAACTAATTGACAATGACCAATGGAATAATGGTAGTAATGCGGTTGACGAAACAAGGAGCTATGGCTCTACTGGCGGCGACGGAAGCACACTAGAAGTTAATGGAACAAATTTTAATGATTATGCAACACCAGGTCGTTACCGTGTTATTTGGGATGGACGTAACAGGGATAATGTAAAATATTTTACAAGTCCTGCCACCGAAATGAGAATTGTTGGTGATGGCATGACTGGTGTACCAGCATGGAACCCCGGCGCCTCCCCACAAATGACTTATATGGGCAATGGCATTTGGACCAAAACACTTGCCTTAGAAGCCAATAAGGATATTAAATTTTTAGCCGGCAATGATTGGGGCGCTTTTGATTATGAAGATAACAGCGGCGGCAGCCAGTCGGTAGGTACACCAAGAGCCATCAAATGGGAAGGCGGCGCTAATTTTAAAACACCCGCCACCGGTGGCACTTATACTGTTACATTAAACGAAAATTTACAAACAGTAACCATTAATTAATTGATTAACTATTGAAAAACCTGTAAAGCCGTTATAAAGCTATTTGGCTAAATAGTGTTTTACTTCGGTATTATTAAAAGGGTTGACAAGTTTGTCAGCCCTTTTAAGTTTTAATTTTTTGTTTGATGAAACATTAAAAGATTTAAATTTTAAAAAATCAAATTACTAACTCATGTTGCATAATGTAATTATAAAATGCAAAACCAGGTTTACACTTGTATTGATGGTCGTAAGTTTTTGTATGGGCACAAATTCATTTGCACAAAATCCGGTAAAAGATATTGGTAATATTACTTCAGTAAAAATAAACGGGCAGCAGGTAAATATTACAACCCAACATGCCAATGTGTTACTAACTGTATATTCGCCCGGTATAATACGGGTACGTATTGATAAAGAAAAATTTAAACCAGATCAGTCCTATGCTGTCATCATGCAGCCGAAAATAACGGTTTCAAAAATTACTGAAGATAAAAATCAAGTGAGCATTGTTACCGATTCACTTAAAGTAAATATTTTAAAATATCCTTTCAACATAAGTTTTTACTCAACTGCCGGTACGCTCATCAATAAAGACGAAGAAGGATTAAATACATCCTGGGTTGGCGAAGAAGTAACTACTTACAAAACTATGCAGGATGGTGAAAGGTTTATTGGCCTGGGAGAAAAAACCGGCAACTTAGACAGGCGGGGAAACGGATATACCAACTGGAACACAGATGCATTTGGTTACAGTACAGGGCAGGATCCTATTTACTCAAGTATCCCTTTTTATATTGGTATCCATCATCACGTTAATTACGGAATATTTTTAGATAACTCTTATCAATCCGATTTTAATTTTGGTGCCAGCAACAATCGTTTTTCTTCTTTTGGTGCCCGAGGTGGCGAAATGAATTACTATTTTATATACAATACTACTATTGCAGGTATCATCCAATCTTACACTTCACTTACCGGCCGTATGAAAATGCCTCCGTTATGGAGTTTGGGATATCAGCAAAACAGGTACAGTTATTATCCCGATACGGAAGTACTCCGCATTGCACAAACATTAAGAGAGAAAAGAATACCGGCTGATGGCATCACCCTTGATATTCATTATATGGATAAATACCAGTTGTTTACCTGGGATAAAGAACGATTTCCCAACCCTGTAAAACTTACAAGCCAACTAAAGGAAATGGGATTTGAAACGACTGTAATTGTTGACCCTGGTATAAAAATCCAACCCGGTACACAGGCATTTGAAAGAGGGCTACAGGCAGATGCCTTTTTAAAATATGCCGATGGTAAATATTATACAGGGCAGGTATGGCCAGGCTGGTGTTACTTTCCGGACTTTACTGCAGAAAAAGGGCGCAACTTCTGGAAAAAAGAAATGAAATTTTTTAAAGACAATGGCGTAAAAGGTATTTGGAATGATATGAATGAAATAGCCACCTGGGGACAAAAAATGCCCAGCAATATTATTTTTGATTTTGAAGGACGCAAAGCATCTCACCTGGAAGGACGCAATGTGTATGCACTTGAAATGGCACGCAGTAGTTTTGAAGGTGCAAGAATGTTTTCAAATGAACGACCTTTTATACTTACAAGAGCCGGCTATGCAGGATTGCAGCGTTATACTGCTATTTGGACCGGCGACAACCGATCAGAAGATGATCACATGTTGTTGGGAGTACGGTTGATGAACAGCCTGGGGCTTAGTGGCGTACCTTTCACCGGTATGGATATTGGTGGCTTTACTGGCAACCCATCTACCGGCTTATATACCCGATGGATTCAATTAGGCGCTTTCCTTCCTTATTTTAGAAACCATACTGCCATCAATACCAAATCATCTGAGCCCTGGACCTATGGCGAAGAAGTAACAGATATAGCACGCAATTATATCAGCCTGCGATATAAATTAATGCCTTACCTCTACTCTACTTTTTATGAAGCATCACAAACCGGAATGCCGGTAGTTAGGTCGCTGGCCATTGAAAATACTTTTAACCCTAAAGTATTTGAACCCGATTTTCAAAACCAGTTTTTACTAGGCAAATCTTTACTAATAATACCGGTTGAAAGTAATAAGCGCTTTACTAAAATTTATTTCCCGGAAGGTAAATGGTACAATATGTATAACGATGATGTACAATTGGGCGCTAAAGAAAAAATAATAGAACTAAGCAACAACAAGTTGCCGGTTTATATAAAAGAGAGTAGCATCATACCCATGCAATCGCTGGTACAATCAACTGCATTTATGCCAACTGATACATTAATGTTGCATATTTATAATGGCAATACACCCAATACTTATGTGTATTATGAAGATGACGGAAAAACTTATGAATACGAAAAAGGAGATTTTTACCGGCGTAACATTGTATATCAAACTTCTCAAAATAAATTGATATTAGAGAAAGTTGAAGGGAGTTACAAATCAAAATTCAAAAACATTATGCTGGTATTGCATGGATTTAAAAATTTGAATAACATATCGGTAAATGGTAAGCAGTTGTTATTGCAACCGGCTACACATGCATTCCTTTCACAGATATCGTCCTTCGACCCCCAGGGGCAACAGCAAAGCGCCGATACCTGTAATACTTTAAATGTCGTTATAAAGAATGATGATGCAGTAATAAATATTTTTTTAAAACAGTAAAGTAGATTTTGCTTGCTTTTCATCTACAGGTAGTAATACAAGTAAGTAGGCAAAACTAAATCCATTAAAGTATATTTGCGCCATGAAAAACAAAGTAACAAGGATAGGTGTACTAACATCGGGTGGCGACAGCCCCGGCATGAATGCCTGCATACGGGCTGTTGTTCGTACAGGCGTTTATTATGGGTTGGATGTGTATGGCATCTTAAGGGGCTATAGTGGCATGGTTGAAAACGATATCATCAAAATGGAAAGTCGAAGTGTTGCTAACATTATTCAGCGAGGTGGCACCATATTAAAAACTTCCCGCTGTAAAGAATTTTTTACTCCCGAAGGCAGGCAACTGGCATACAATAATTTAAAAAATCTTGGAATTAACGGCCTGGTAATTATTGGCGGCGATGGTAGTTTTAGGGGCGCTCAAATTTTCAGCAACGAATTTGATATTCCCTGTATTGGGTTGCCTGGAACGATAGATAAGGATATTGCCGGAACTGATTTTACCATTGGTTTTGATACGGCGGTAAATACAGCAGTAGAAGCCATTGATAAAATTAGAGATACTGCAGATGCTCACGATCGTTTGTTTATTATTGAAGTGATGGGGCGTGATGCAGGCTATATTGCTTTGCACAGTGGTATTGCTACCGGTGCCGAAAATATTCTTATCCCCGAAAGGAAAACAGATATTGATAGCATTATAAAATCGCTGGAGGAAAAAGAAAAAAGAAAAAAATTAGTAAACCTAATAGTGGTTGCAGAAGGCGAAATGTTTGGCGGTGTAGAACTGGCTAAACTCATTAAAGAAAGGATGCCTTTGTTAGAAACCAGGGTTTGTATTCTGGGGCATATACAAAGAGGCGGCCCTCCTACTTGTTTCGACAGGTTAATAGCCAGTCGTATGGGCTACTCGGCTGTAGAAAGCCTTATTGAAGGAAGACACAATATTTTTGTAGGAATACTCAATAACAAAATGCACTACATACCACTTGATGAAGCTGTAAAAAAGAAACAACATATTAGTGAAGAATGGCTGAAGATTGTAAAAATACTGGCAACTTAACTTATCCTGTAAATAACAACATTGGTAACTTTTCAAAAAAATTATTTTAATTGAAAAGCATGTACCCTTTTTTATTCTATAAATAAATAAATAATTAATCAAACTATAAATGAGTAAGCACATCAGTAAATACCTGCACAAACAAATGAATAAAGAAGCAGGAATTTCACACTCGCAGAAAAAAACAAAAATAATAGCTACAGTAGGCCCGGCATCTGATTCACCAGAAAAACTACTAGAACTAACCAAAGCAGGCGTTAATGTTTTTAGGCTTAATTTTTCTCACGGCACATACGAAAATAAGAAAACAATCATTGAACATATAAGAACCATCAATAAACTGGAGCCGGTTAATATTGCCATACTGGGAGATTTGCAAGGCCCTAAATTAAGAGTAGGCGAACTTAGCGATGGACAGATTGAACTTGTTGAAGGCAATGATATTGTTTTTACTACCGAAAAACAAGTTGGTACAAAAGAAAAAATTTATGTATCGTACTCACAATTGGCAACTGATGTTAAAGTAGGAGAACGTATTTTTTTGGATGATGGCAAGATGGAAGTGAAGGTTAAAGAAATAAGAAACGAAAAGGAGATTATTGTTAGTATAACCGTTGGAGGAATACTATTACCTAAAAAAGGGGTGAACCTGCCCGATTCGGAATTGACCATGCCATCTATGACGGAAAAAGATTTTGCCGATTTGGATTTCATCATCGAAAACAACCTCGATTGGGTAGCACTTTCATTTGTTCGTAAAGCTGCGGATATTGCCGTATTAAAAGCAAAAATTGCTGAAAAGAAAAGTAAGCTTAAAGTAATTGCTAAAATTGAAATGCCCGAAGCATTAAAAAATATCAGAGATATAATTGTTGAAAGCGATGGCATTATGGTGGCTCGTGGCGATTTGGGTGTAGAGCTTCCGGTAGAAAGAATACCCGTTATTCAAAAAGAGTTGATAAGAAAAAGTATGCACAGGGCTAAACCGGTAATTGTAGCTACGCAGATGATGGAAAGTATGATGGATCGTACCAAACCAAACCGCAGCGAAGTAACCGATGTTGCCAATGCTGTAATGGAAGGTGCCGATGCAGTAATGCTTAGCGGCGAAACCGCCATGGGCGAATATCCGGTACAAGTTGTAGAAACCATGTGCAGGATTATTATGGAAGTAGAAAAATCTTTGTATGATTATAACCGGGATGATATCCTTTCGCCTCAGCCACACTCTCCTTCTTTTGTAAGTGATGCCATTTGCTATACAGCCTGCAAGCTGGCAAATGATACCAATGCCCGTGCATTAATTGGAATGACACAAAGCGGTTACACTGCGTTTATGCTAAGCAGTTACAGGCCAAAATCGCCTTTGTATATTTTTAGTAAAGAAAAAAGCCTTATTGCACAATTAAGTTTAAGCTGGGGCGTACGGGCATTTTATTATGCCGAAGAAGAAAGCCTCGATGATATCATTTTTGATCAGATAAATATTTTAAAGGAACGTGGTTTTTTAAACAGTGGCGATGTAGTGGTAAATACCGGTAGCACACCGGTTGAGTTGCACTTACCAACCAATATTGTAAAAGTATCTACAGTAGATTAATTGTTGCCCCATTTGTAAATGAAAATACAATTGTATTTCTCATTCCCACATACAAATAATGATGCCTGCAATTATATTTCCGGTAATAGAATATCCGGCATTAATTAAAAAAAGACCTAATGGTTTTTTCTGGTACAGGTAGTTGATACCGATAGTGGTACTACAAAAACAAACACCTGATAAAGCCCCAAGTTTTAATCCGCTCATCCAACCAGCGCCACGTAAATGCAGCCGTTCGGCAATAATGGCAATGGCAAGTACCTGTATAAACATTAAGATAAACGAACCTGCAAACATTAATCCCATACCTTTTTTAGCGCCGGGTGCATTCACATCTATTTTTAAATAGGCAATCCATTTTTTTGCAAACATTGCAGGCGAATACCAAAGTGAACCTAAAACCCAATAAGCAACAGCCCCTGCAGCAATAGCCGGCCAGTTTAAATAATCAAACAATGTATTCATGGTTGAAAAGTTTTGGTATTTGAATTTGAAATATACAAACTGTTTTTTTTAACTGCAACAACAATGGCAAAAATTTATTAATTGAGTTTATAATTTTTATATGGTAACCGCACTAACTAAAATTAAAATACCTGTTTTTAACTCTACTTCTTATATTTAGCAATAAATATTGTAGAAGATATAACCTGAAGTTAGAGGAATACTAATTGTGTATATTTAGTTATGGATGCATGTTACTTTATACATCAAACAATCAAAACATTCAGTAAACATTTTTGTATTTTGCCAAACTGTTTATTGAGAATTAAATAACTGAAATAAAAAATTTACCTGAAAGAGACATTTGAACAAGTTTATTACTCTTTATAAAATTATACCGTTTAAAATTCAATTCTTAGCAACGTATCTCCCCGGCTTTGTGTTTTGGCTGAGAACCTTACTGGGAAACTGGACTTACTCCAATTCCAGAAATGAACGAGGTTTGCAAGTGGTTTGAAAAATACCTTAATTAGAATCTTTGAGTAACTTCAGTTTTTAATAATTAAACCTGTAATACCAACCTATAAATAAAATTTATGCTACTTTTTAAAAACAACTTTTTACTACGCTTTGCTGTGGCTATCATATTAATAATGCATAGCGTTCCTGATATGTTTAATAATGGCATCAATGATTTTGGAAATTTATACCTGAATGAAGTTGGGTTTGCGCCCATTGGTGTTCCGCTGGCATGGGCAATTAAACTTTCGCATTTAATTTGTGCAATTTTATTTTTGGTAAATAAATTTATAAAGCCTGCAGCCATTGTAACAATTCTTATTCTTATTACTGGCATTTTCATGGTTCATTTTAAAGATGGCTGGTTTGTGGTAGGCGGTGGCAGCAATGGAGTTGAATTTAATTTCCTTTTAATATTTGTACTATTGGCCATTATGTTTCCTCATGGGTTTAGATACAACAATAAGTAAAAAACATTAAATAGTTTATACAACCAGTTTAGCCAGGATAACAATTTGTCATCATTCGGTCAGTTTCCTTATTGCGAAAATAGTTTTCCCAAATTTGTATTGCTTTAAAATTTGCATGATTGATGTTTGCAATTAAATATTATTTAAAATGTGTCAATTTCAATCATTGTATCAAAATAAAAATGGGTATGTTGTAAAATGCAATATGTGTGGGCATTATCAGCTAGGCTTTGCCAGTTTCATGCTTACGCTTTTAAGAAATGATTTTACAACTTTATGTGAAACTGTAGCTAAAAAATTGACTTCAGTAAATCATGATGAAAATGAAAATTACAAATGTATTCTTATACCAACCATATACCAGGGAGTAAATATTTTACTAACCGGGCCAGAGTTACATCAACTACATACTATGTTAGAAGATGCAGATGTAGAAGAAAAAACGCAATCGCTTATTAGTTTATTTAATATTCAAAACTAATAAAATTGAACAATTTTACTTTAAAGTTGACTAAACAAAGCGATATTTTATTTTTTTGTAAAACCTGCTCCTTTATTAAAAAAATTTTATTTAAAAGTAAATAACTCATTTTCCTATTTCCGTAAACGATTTTTCTTATTGCGGAAATGTAAAACCCTTAAATAAAAATACTTTTGCCAATAACCTATTTATGAAGAAGATTAGTACCGCCCTACTTATTGTAGCTGCATCATTAAGCACAATAAGTTTACAAGCACAAACCAGAACCAACGCACAACAGTTAATATTTACAAACGAAGATTCCTTATCGCAGGGAATTGCCAAACAAAAAACGGTTATATCGGGTTATGGCTCTGCTTTTTACCAAAGAGATTTTGTAGCCCGGCAATCAAAAGCAACACTTGAAAGAGTGGTACTTTTTGTTGGTCATCAGTTTAATTCAAAAATTTCGCTGTTTACTGAAATGGAATTAGAAAATGCTGTAGTGGTTGGTACTAAAGAAAGAGGGGAGATTTCGATGGAACAGGCATTTTTAAAATTTAACTTCAATCCAAGACAATATTTAGTAGCCGGATTATTTGTTCCAAGAATTGGTATATTAAATGAAAATCACCTGCCGGTAAATTTTAATGGTGTAGAAAGGCCCATGGTAGAACAATTTGTAATACCGGCAACCTGGCGAGAACTGGGTGTTGGTTTTTATGGCAGAGCAAACCGGCTTCCATTAAATTATAGCATTGCAATATTAAACGGGTTAAACAGCGCTGCTTTTGAACATGGTAGCGGTATAAGAGAAGGTAAGGCAGAAGGCAGCAATGCTTTTGCTAACAACCTGGCCATAACTGCATCCATACAATATAACTGGCAAGATTTTAAATTCCAGGTATCAGGTTATTCAGGCGGTACCGTAGGCTTAAGCAAACGAGGAGCAGATAGCCTGCATTTAAATAGTGGAGCGTTTGGAAGTGCGCTGTATTTGGTAGAAGGAAATGTTCAATACAACAAAAATGCATTTTCAGCAAAAGCCTTATTTGCAAATATCAGTTATCCCGAAGCTGCAAAAATTAATACTGCTTATGCAAAAAACATTGCAACCGATATGTAAGGCGGATATGTAGAGTTAGCATACGACTGGTTATACAAAAAACAAAAACAAGCTAATTTAACCAGTTTTGTACGCTACGAAATGCTAGACCTTAATGCTACAATTCCGGCACCACCCAAAGCCATTTATGATGGCACTTTAAAACAACAACATATTATAGCCGGTATTAGTTATTTACCCATTCAAAATGTAGTGGTTAAGGCCGATGTAAGATTATTGCACACCGGCAAACAAAATCCCAACCTGGTAATTAACCCGCCACCCAATGCATTGCCATACCAACAAAATAATACGTTTTTAAATATTGGCATAGGATATTCGTTTTAATTATGGATAGAAAAGAATTTTTAAAATATAGTTGTAATACTTGCCTGATGGGCGCCTTCGCTATGTTGATGCCCGTTTTACCCGGATGCAGTACTTCGTATTCGGTTTATAAAACAGAAGCCAGTAACAACCAACTGCAATTACCCCTACACTTATTTGAAAAAACAAACACCCTTTTTGTTAGGCCCAAAGGCTGGCAATATGATGTTGCTGTTCAAAAAAGCAAAGATGGAAATTACACAGCATTGCTATTGCAATGTACCCACATGGAAAACCAGCTTACTCCTTCACAAAATGGATATGTATGCAGTTTACATGGAAGTAAGTTTAATAGCCAAGGCCAGGTTATAAAAGGGCCTGCTGAAATAGGGCTGAAAAAATATAAAACATACATTAATAAAAATAATCTAATCATTTCCATTTAAGCTAAAAAAGTAATGAAAAAAATATCACTCTTATCCCTTATAATAATTAGTTTAAGTTTTTCGTCGTGTAATAAAAGCGATGACCCGGGTACTGATAATTTTACAGCTTTAAAAACTGAAGTACTTACAGATTTCAGCAATGTGGTAGCCGTACCAGGTTATGCCGATTTAAATAATGCAGCCACGGCATTAAATACTGCTATTCAAAATTTAAACACAAATGCTACAGAAGCAAATTTAACAGAAGCAAAAAATGCCTGGAAAAATATTCGTAGTGTTTGGGAAAAATGCGAAGGCTATTTATTTGGCCCTGTTGAGGATAATGATTACGACCCAAACATGGATACCTGGCCAACGGATTACGTACAAATGGATTCGCTGTTAGCCAGCAGCAATGCACTTACATTGAACGATATTAAAACTATCACATTATCGTTAAGAGGCTATCACCCTATTGAGTACATCATTTTTGGCAACCACGGAGATAGAACCGCCGCCAGCATCACTGCACGCCAAAAAGCTTATATGGTTAGCCTGGCTACCGATATAAAAAATACCTGTAACGAATTATATTTAAGCTGGACAACAGCTCCAACAAATTTTGCACAACGAGTTAAAAATGCAGGTAATGGCAGTACGGTTTACGCAAAAAAACAAGAAGCATACCTGGCAATTGTAGAAGCGCTAATAGGAATATGCGAAGAAGTGGGAGAAGGTAAAATGAAAGAACCTTATGATGCCTTGGATCCTTCCATTGTAGAATCGCCGTATAGTGGCAATTCCGTTAGTGATTTTAAAGATAATATCATAGGATTACAAAATGTTTATCTTGGAAAATATGCAAGTGGAGATGGCAAAGGATTAAATGATTTAGTTGCTTCAAAAAATATTTCTCTGGATAATACATTACAAAATCAAATGACAGCAGCCATCAATTCGTTTGACAATATCACCGTTTATTACGAACAGGCAATCATCTCTCAAAGAATACAATGCCAGCAAACCATGACAGCATTAGCTACATTAAAAACTACTTTGGAAAATAATCTGAAACCATTCATCATTCAAAACATACAGGATTAAATTTAATTTAGAAAATTGAAAAAAATATATGTTATCTCTTTGATTACAGCAGTAGTTTTACTGTTTACCATGTGCAACAAAGCTGGTGTTTTTAATGCTTTGGATTATGATGAAAGATTAAGCGGTGGTATGGCAACAGTTTTTGATGAAACTTCAAAATCTTTTGGGCACATGGTTCCCTTTTTAAATGAAAGAGACGGCAGGGTACATGAATTAGGTGATGCTGCATTTGAACAAACATTTGTATCAGCGCCG
Organism: Ferruginibacter sp.; assembly: GCA_035425605.1. Classification (GTDB taxonomy): domain Bacteria; phylum Bacteroidota; class Bacteroidia; order Chitinophagales; family Chitinophagaceae; genus Ferruginibacter. The sequence goes on along the minus strand of DAOLYC010000012.1, from coordinate 5,510 downwards.
GCGCCTGTTAACAGCGGATTAGGCCCTATTTTTAATAATGTAAGTTGTATAAGTTGCCATCATAATGATGGAAAAGGAACGCCTACTGCAGGATTTGTAAATTCATCTTTATTGTTCAGGTTAAGTATCCCCGGCACAGATGTAAATGGAGGGCCATTATCCATTCCCAATTTTGGAGGCCAACTGCAGGATGTAGCAATTTTTGGAAAACAACCCGAAGCCAATGTAAATATCATTTATAATAATGTAGATGTAACTTACCCTGATGGTGAAATAGTAACACTTCGCAAACCAACTTATACAGTTACCAATTCATATCAATCTTTACCAACCGGTTATTTAATTTCTCCCCGATTGGCGCCACCTGTATTTGGATTGGGTTTACTGCAAAATATTCCTGAATCAACAATACTGTTGTTTGCAGATGAGTTTGATACCGATGGCGATGGAATAAGTGGTAAACCTAATTATGTTTACAACACTTATACACATCAAAGAGAATTAGGAAGGTTTGGATTAAAAGCAAATGTTCCTAATTTATTAATGCAGGTTGCAGGCGCTTATCACCAGGACATGGGTGTAACCAATTACGTTTTTCCATTTGAAAGCAGTTTTGGCCAATCGCAAGCTGATGCATTAAATGATGACCCCGAATTGGCAGACAGCACTTTAAACCAGGTTGTGTTTTATATAAAAACACTGGCAGTACCTGCAAGGCGCAATACAACCGATGCCGATATTCAGTCAGGCAAACAATTGTTTACACAACTTAATTGCAGTGGCTGCCATAAGCCTGTTGTACAAACGGGGATAGACCTTAACCTTAGCGCAATTAACAACCAACGCATACAACCCTTTACCGATATGCTTTTACATGATATGGGTGATGATTTAGCCGATGGCCGCTCCGATTTTTTAGCCACCGGCAATGAATGGAGAACTGCACCACTTTGGGGTATTGGATTGTTTGCTAAAACCAATGGCACACCATTTTATTTGCACGATGGCAGAGCCAGAACTATTGAAGAAGCAATACTTTGGCATGGAGGCGAAGCTTTACCGGCTAAACAAAAATTTATGCAGTTAAGCAAACCCGACAGAGCAAAGCTTCTTAAGTTTATACAATCACTTTAAAATAATTAAACAAATATTATAAGCCGGGCACCATTCATTTTTGTGCCTGGCTTATCTTTTCAGCAACAGCCACAAATTTTTTGTACAACAACAATTAATTAAGTGAAAACAAAAACATTTTAAGAAAAAATAAATGGGTAAAGTAATTGCGTATAATTAGAAGTTGTGTGCAATGCTCAGTGACCGCTCCTAGACGATATTTCGGACATAAAACAGAATGACCCAAACGAAATTTTCCTTACATTTGAAACTATGAATTATTGGACAGAATTAAGTATAGCGTACGCTAATCAAAGGAGTTACTTGGACGACTTGTTTCAAGTATATCCAACTATTCCAGAAGGAATTAGAGAACTAAATACCGACCGTTGGGCAAGCATTGAAAAGGCATTTAAGAAAAAGAATAACGAAGCGTTAATTAAAGAACTTTTAAAACTTGACCTTTTCCCAATCAAAGACAGTTACATAGCATATTTAAAGCGAGACAATTCATCAATTGAAAGGAATCCGAAAACCATCAACAGAATTTGCGGACGACTTTATGAAATGGGTTTAGATAAAATTTTTGAACGTTGTAGCGAACCAAAAGAAACTAACCGACAAATCGGGCCGTTTTTTAGACGCTGGACAAACAGCAAAGCTTTGGGCATACAACCCGTTACGATAGAAAAGTTTACAAAGACCAAAAAGGATGCAATTCTAAACGGTAGTGACAAGCAATTAATGGACTTTGCTTCAGGAGAGTTAAATTACAAACACCCTAAAGGGCTTGACTTTATCGGACGTTTCAATGGAAAGTATGTAATTGGCGAAGCAAAATTTCTTACCGACTTTGGCGGACATCAAAACGCACAGTTCAACGATGCACTCAGCACAGTTCAAGCAAAAAATGTAAAGGCAATTAAAATTGCAATACTTGACGGAGTTCTATACATCAAAGGGAAAAACAAGATGTATAAAGATATTACCAGCAAATACAAAGACCTTAATATTATGAGCAGTTTGGTGCTGCGAGAATTTCTTTATCAAATCTAAATTCTATGCAGTTACAATATCCAAATAAAAAAACTGAGCAGGAAATTTTCAATAGTATTCCTGATATTGAATTGGAACAAATCAATTCAAGCGACAACCCAAATTTGCTTATTCAAGCAAATAATCTGATTGCGTTAAAACAGCTAATCACTAAGCATAATCTAAAAGGTAAAATTGACCTCATTTACATTGACCCTCCCTTTGCAACAAACAACACTTTTACAATTACTGATGGACGAGCAAGCACAATCAGCAATAGTTTAAATGGAACAGTTGCTTACACCGACACTTTAAAAGGTTTTGACTTCATTGAGTTTATACGTGAACGACTTGTTCTTTTAAATATGTTGCTTTCCGATAAGGGTTCAATTTACTTACACATAGATTACAAAATTGGGCATTATGTAAAAGTAGCAATGGACGAAATTTTTGGAATTGAGAATTTCCGAAATGATATTACAAGAATTAAATGCAATCCGAAAAATTTTGCACGTAAAGGTTTCGGTAATATGAAAGATTTGATTTTATTTTATTCAAAATCAGACAATTTAATTTGGAACGAACCCAAAACACCATACACCGAAGAAGATAAATTAAAACTGTTTCCAAAAACAGAGAAAGCCGGAAGGCGTTACACAACAATTCCTTTACATGCTCCGGGAGAAACTCAAAATGGTAAAACATCAAAAGCATTTAAAGGTATTTTACCACCGCCTGGCAGACATTGGAGAAGTGGTGTAACCATTTTGGAGCAATGGGATAAAGACGGACTTATTGAGTGGAGCGACAATGGAAATCCAAGAAAAAAAATATACTTAGACGAGCAAGAAGGAAAACGTATGCAAGACATTTGGGAATTTAAAGACCCTCAATATCCTGTTTACCCAACTGAAAAAAATCCTGACTTGTTAGACATTATCATTAAAACATCATCAAACGAAAACAGTATTGTTCTTGACTGTTTTACAGGTTCGGGGACAACTTTAAAAGCAGCACAAATCAACGGCAGGCAATGGATTGGGATAGACCAATCGGACGAAGCAATAAAAACAATCACGACAAAACTTGACACGGTTGAAGGCGACTTATTCGTATCAAAATCGGACTATAAACTATTGACAGAAAAGAAGCACAGCACACATCGGTTTTGCAATAGCGGGGCTGAAGTGCAAAATTGAACATTTGTGCTTCGATTGCCCCACCATCGCAAAGCCACAAAACATTAGCAGAAATTTTATGAAGAAAAAGCGAATTGTTTTAATTATTGGCGCAGGAGCGTCAAATGCACTTCATCCACAATTTGCATTAGGTGGTGGCTTAGTGCAACAAATTTCGGATAGAGTAACAGATAGGAGTTCACCCACTTCTTAACAACGTTTTCCCCTGGCTTTGTGTGTTTTGGCCGAAGACGTTGCAGGGAAATAATTAAAACAATATTATAAGCCGGGCACCTTTCATTTTGTGCCTGGCTTATCTTTTCAGCAACAGCCACAAAATTTTTGTACAACAACAATTAATTAAGTGAAAACAAAAACATTTTAAGATAAAATAAATGGGTAAAGTAATTGCGTATATTTAGAAGTTGTACGTCATGGCATTGGACACCTCACTAATCGAAACAGGACTTTAATTTTATTGCTGTTCAACTTGCTGGAAAGAACGAGGGTCAACTATTGGCAAAAAAGCATTGTGTAAGAATGTGCCTTTAAATGTAGAGAACATAACGCCTCTTGCTGTAGAAATAGATATTGAGTTCAATATTTCAACAAGCGGTTGAGGTATATCAAGTTTTCCATCAACTTCAATCTTGACAACTTCATCAAAGTTTACAATACTGTAGATGCAACTAACAGCTAATGAACCCAAAATATGATTTTGGTCTTCACTTCTTATTTCAACAGAAACAATAACAAACAAAATTTTATTAGTTGCATCTGCCTTACTCTCTAAACTGATGTTGAAATTAAAATTATTTAAAGAAACTTCTGGAACAGAAGGCAAACTTATTGAGCCTTTTAAAAGTTCAATTGATTTCAATTGTAAATCAATTGTGAAGTCTTTATTTTCTATTTTAGACATATTATTTATGCTTGCAAACGTGAAGTTAAAGGAAGCATCACATCGTGATGACTTCCTAAATAAATGCTTGAAAATCCGCTAACCATTTCACTGAAAGGTGTAACATATCTTATACTTTGTTGAACTTCCTTTACAGAAATTACAACTTGCACTCTATTTATTACATGCACTCGTTTTGGTGCAAAGAGTTCTGACACCGGCATATTTAAAACAACTCCGATTTCTGCCAAAGTATCAATAGTAAAGTTTTGTGTTCCACTCAACCATTTTGTGATTTCTGACGGATTTTTATTGACTTTCTCTGCAAATTCACTTTTGCCCCAACCCCTTGCAGTAATAAGGTCGTCAAGTCTTGCGGCGAGTGTCATTTTTGTGTTGGTCTGTAGTTTTTCTACAGGAGTAATCTCACCCAACAATTGATTAATGACTGGACTTGTGTACTTTCTTGCTGTTTTCTTATTCATCATTGTCTGAAATAGTTAGGTTTCCTAATAACTGAGAACCGTCTTTTGACCATTGCAAATCTCCGGAAAGGATACGTTGCATAATATCTTGTGAAACTTGTATAATTGTTTCTGCTTCAAGCGTAAGTTTTTCATCATCTTGCCATGCTTTAACGTCGTCAGGCTTCGGACCACCGCCCCCTAAAATGACAGCTATATTTCCATATCTTATACAATATAATCGTAGGTTACTACCAGGGTCGTCGTACAAGGCACAAACTCCATCACCAGGTTTGCCTTCATTATGCTTAAAGAATTTTTCTCTTGCCCCTGTAGTATTTCCGATTTCTTGTAATCTGCTTGCTATAAATCTTACTTCTTTTCGATAATCTGTAATGTTTTCATTCACGAAATGGTCAAACAAAGTAATACCATCATCCTCCATAATAACGGAATAAATGGTAGCCTGACTGCCCGAAAAATTTTCAAGTTCAACAATTTCGTAATTCACTTCTAAGTAAAATGGGGTGCAAAGTTAACGCCAATTTTTGAATTTTATTTCACCTACAAGTGAAATTATGTGTAAATATATGGTTACAGCATTGACAAATCCAAATTTAAGGGTCTTTAATTTACTTTTGGGACTTAAATATGACAAAAGAGCCACGAACGTACAACAGGGGGTTTGCCAAAATACGGGCAGACGGAAGTTATCTTCGGCTTTTGTAATTCTAATGTGCTTCATATCGGGCTGGACATTAACAATTTAGCTTTTTGTTGTTATCTTCATCATCAGTTTTTCAATCATCATCGGTACCG
>DAOLYC010000011.1:0-17133 GCA_035425605.1 Ferruginibacter sp. | reverse complement strand
ATTTTGAAACGTGCCATGAAAGGCAAGCTTGACCTGATGGGGCCAGCAATGGCAGTTAGTAAAGAATTGACGAGTATTCCCGAGTTTGGTAATGATGATGAAACAGCCTTTGCCAAAGAACAAAAAGCCATTGTAAAAATGAAGAAATGTATTTTGATGGTGGCCGGCGCTGCTGTACAAAAGTTGATGATGAAAATACAAGATGAACAAGAAATACTGATGAATATTGCAGATATGGCCATTGAAACATTTGCTGCCGAAAGTGCTTTGCTACGGGTGATGAAAATGGTAGACAAACAAGGAGAAGCTGCATCTCAAAACCAGGTTGATATTATGCATTGTTATTTAAATGATGCGGTTGATAAAGTAAACAAAGCTGGCAAAGAAGCCATTAATGCATTTGCCAGTGGCGATGAACAACGGATGATGCTACTGGGTTTAAAACGGTTTACAAAAATTGAACCTTTCAACAGTAAAGATGCCAGACGCAGGATTGCAGATAAGCTGATTGCAGAAAATAAATACCCCTGGTAATTTAATATAAAATAAAAATTTTAAGCCACTTTTTTTAAAGTGGCTTTTCTATTCAATTCAATTCAGGCAAACAACTTTTGTCTCTTTTAATTCTGGCCTGTATTTAGTATATTTAATGTGTTGAGCAAAAAAAATTCGATATCACTACCAAACCAACCAAACAGGGACGAAATTTTGGTAGAAACATGTTTCAAAATTTATTTCTGAACTCCTTAGGTTGAATCATTTTTTAATTTTTAATACCGTCTTTACAAGTTTTAACGAGTAGCGTTTAATAATGATCACATTTTATTTATAAAAGAGAAAAAAATTATTAAATTAAAATAACAACTATGACTAAAATAGTTAAATCGAAAGTAAAAAAAGGGATAACAAAAAAAGCCACACCCCAAAAGAAACAGGTAAAAAAAACAGTTACAAAGAAAAGCACTACAAAAAAATCGACCCCTAAAAAAGCCATAGTAAAAAAATCGCCTGTTGCAAAAACATCAACTAAAAAAGTACCAGTAAAGAAAAAAGTAGTTAAAAAGAAATTGGCTATAAAAACAAAACCAATTAACTCAAGCTTGCCTAAGAATTCCCCAACCTCAGAACAACATGCACTACTATCCGAGCCTGCGATTATACCTATTGAAATACTAATAGAGAAAGTGATGAATAAAGATCCTTTGCGGGCATTTGATAAACATGTTTTTCAAAAAACAACGGCTAAGGGCGACCCACATAAAAGGCTGCGGCTTAACAATAAATCTAAAAAGGCAATATTACCTTCTAATAAAAAACCATTGTGGAGAAAGTAGGATTATTATTAAACAAAGAGTTAAAACTTATTTTGATTATAGCAGGTTATTCATTTTATTGTTTTTCCAAAAGGCATCATTGAAATTTCTATCAACTTAAAATGTTGTTTTGCAAACGGAATTCCAATGATAGTGATGGCTAAAAGCAAACCAAAAAAAATATGAGTAAGTGCTGTGTACAACCCACCACATAATAACCAAATAATATTTGCCAGGATGGTAGCACAACCTGTATTATTGGAATTGCTAATCACCTGTTTTCCGAAAGGCCATAATACCAGCGCTGCTAATTTAAAACACTGTAAGCCCCAGGGAATGCCAATTACTGTTATACACAAAACTAATCCGCCAAATAAATAACCAAGCGCTGCAAAAAAGCCGCCAAAAACCAACCAAATGATATTGCCAAAGAGATTCATTTTTTTTATTTGGGGTAATGTAGTTATAAAAATTATGCTGGTATAATTTGTTTTATTTATTAACGGCTTTCTGCCACATTCTTTGGTAAAGTATAAATGAAAAAATGTCTGCCAAGGTTTTTAATAATAAAAAAATAATGGAAGGTTGTATTCCTAAAAATGCAGGTACCAGTATTACCAGGTGCATTGGTACAATTCGTAAGTAAGGTAAAAAGAACAGGCTGCCTATATTAAACATCAATTCCTGTTCTGCTACTTTACGCCTGATAAAACCTGCCAGCGATTCTGCTAAAAATGCTGCTACTCCAATTAGGAGAAAACTTTTATCTACATTAAGTAAACTGAATTTTACTAGCAAAAATATTCCATAAACAAAATGAAACAAACCATAATGCATCAAAAAAAACCAGGGTAAACAACCTTTATTTTTTTCTGTAATTGGCTGGCCATTAAGTTTTGTATCGCCGGTATCATAATTTTTTATAGTTAATAAATCAATAAAATTAAAAAAGCCAATGATAACACTTTGTATCCAGTATATCCATATCACGGTTGTAAATCCATTGCTATGGTTTTTGAAATACCAGATGCAGTATAAGTTACCCGCCAGTAACAGTAGAAAATAGGGGTTTGAAAAATATTTTTTAACCATAAGCTATTATCAGGCACAATATGTTATAAATATATGGTATTACTGTTTATTTTGAATTAGAAAAAAACGAATTAAAATTAACTAATGCTTTTATTATTTCTTTAGCTGCATAAATCAAATTCTTTTTAACTTAGGGAATGAAACCTTTTTTATTTGTATTTCTGTTTATATTTATAAATAACGTACAGGCACAAACACCCGAAAAGCCTTTTATAAAATTAGTAGAACCCCGTAAAGCAAAAATAGATACTAAAACTTCACGCCAATATATTGTTGGCAGTACTTGTAAAACATGTAACCTTACTATTAACAGCGAGCAAGTAAAAGTATATCCCACAGGCGCATTTGCTTATGAACTTAATTTAAAGCCTGGTAATAACGATTTTAATATCATTGCTTTTACTGCTCCGGATAAATCAGCCAATAAAAAATTAGTTTACAATTATTCTTTACCAACAGCTCCGGATACAATTAAGACTCTTGATATTGCCAGTGTTGAGATATTGCCCCATGGAAATTTATTTGTAATGCCCGGCGATAGGATTAAACTTAAAGTGAAAGCATTAACAGGGTGTACTGTTGTTGCCAATGGTAATATTCCACTGTACGAAATGACCGACAATAAAATGCCGGGTATTTACCAGGGTGAATATGTGATAAAAGAAACTGATAGTTTTTTGGTAAGTAAAATTCCAATCAGTATAACCGATAAAATGGGTAATACCCGTACCAAACAAAGCCATAACTGGATTAGCATGTTTGGCCCATTGGCGCCTAATATTGCGGTAACTAAAGGAAGGTTGGCTCATCTTTTATTTGGCCTGGGAACCGATAGGTTAGGTGGCGCAAAAATAGGATACTTAGATTCTGCCGTGCAGTTGAACATTATTGGCAAAATAGATAAATTGTACAAAGTTAAATTAAGTAAAACACGTACTGCATTTATTGATGACGATGCCGTAGATTTTTTGCCCAAGGGAACTTACACTCCCGAATCACTCACAAATAGGTGGACCGTTTATGGAGATAGTAATTATGATTATGTGCAATTGGGTTTAGCTGTAAAACTGCCTTATCAAAGTTTTCAGTTAATAAACCCATCTAAAATAATAGTGGATGTTTTTGGCGCCACCAATAACACTAATTGGATAACACAATTAGAAAGCTGCAAAGAAATAAAAAATATTTTTTATGAACAGGTTGAAGATGATATTTTTAGAATAACAATTGAACTTAAACATAAGCAACATTGGGGGCATAGTATTTATTATAAAGGCACTGTGTTAACAATAAAAATTAAACAGCAGCCAAAAGATTTATCGCTAAACAATTTAACAATTGCTGTAGATGCAGGCCATGGAGGCAGTAATACCGGCGCCGGAGGACCAACAGGTTCATCAGAAAAAATGCTTACACTGGCAGTTGCTTTAAAATTGCAAAAAGCATTCGAAGCCGAAGGTGCCAAGGTTATTATGACAAGAACAACCGAAAAATATTTTGATAATAAAGAACGTATTTTATTTTATCGTGATAGTACACCCAACCTTCTGGTGAGCATTCATTTAAATTCTTCTGAAGATCCGATAACAGTAAGTGGCACAAGTACATTTTACCGTTATATAGGCTTTAAGAATTTAAGCTTTGATATATATAAACGTATACTGGAACTGGGGTTGAAGGATATGGGCAACAACGGTAGTTTTAATTTTATGTTAAACAGCCCAACCGAATATCCCAATGCGTTAGTAGAAACACTTTTTTTAAGTAATCCCGAAGAAGAGATGAAAATATTAGACGAAGCGTTTCAACAACAAGTGGCTAATAAAATAGTGTTGGGCATAAAAGATTTTTTAAACAGTTGTAAAAATGATAATCAATAGAATAAGTATGTTTTATAGCTTGCAAAAGCTTAAAAGAAAATAAAACTAGGAAATATTTTTACCTGCTTTTCTTGGCTTATAATTATTTTATTTGTTATCAATCAACTGCATTGAGATTCTTTTTTTTACATCATAAATACTTTGTTAGTAATTATCGGGTTTTACTAATGCCGATGTTGGGTCATTTTCAATAATAGCAAAGTAAATTTCCTGTAAAGCGTTATAGCTATTAATTATTTTATCCCAGTGAGTTAAGTCTTTTGATGAATGATAACGTTCGAGAATTGCGAAGGCAAGGAATTCATTGTTCGTCCAGCACTGATTTTGCAAATACTTTGTTGTGGGCATGTGCTTCATTATTTTAAAAAATTATAAACCGCATTTGCTAGTACTCTCCACCCGCTACTGTCAAACAATAAAATTTCCATGCAACTCTCAGCTATAATGAAAAGGCCTCCAAATAGTAATGTAAGATGAATGCGTTTGTTCTTTATCCAATCCCAGATAAATGCTACAATAATTAAACTATCGGCAAGCACAACAGCAAACCAAATATCAGGTCTTTCAACTGACGGGAAATAATGCCGCCAACGAAACCATGCAGGCCAAATCAATAAAATAGTTGCAAGCAGCATTAATCGTTTATGTATTTGTGATTTTTTTCTGTAAACAATTGCGAATGTTACCAATGCTAAAAACATTGTTGCAGATGCAAGAGAGCCAACAATGGCTGAAATAGCGGTTTGTCCCAAACCTTCTTTTAGTTCTCGTTCACATTGATAAAGTGCCGCAGGAATGATAGAAACGGCTGCACCTACTGCAATGAAAGCAGCCCATCTACCAATGAAAATATGTGTTTTATATTTCTTGTTTTGTATTAATAAGGATTGAATTAAAAACAGAAGCACCCAGCCAAAAACAAAACTTGCATGCAGGTAAATTGCAAAAGGCCATGTTTTGGTCCCTGATAAAATGGGAATGATAAATGTTTTTAAAAAGCCAATTAAAATTGCTGCAATGCCAATTAATGCCACCGCAGTAAAGAAAGTGAGGTTGGTTCTATTTATAGCTTTTCCATTCATTATAAACATTGGCTTGCTGAAAAGTTCTGAATATCTACCATTTTAAGTTTGCTGTATCTTTCAATCGACGTATCAGCATTGCCCAATACTGTCAGAGCTTGCTGCTGTGCTGGTAATTTATAATGTCCAGCCCGGAGCCGCTGCTGATTGAAAAACTGCTGATGAAGATAATAACAAAAACTGATAGAATTCCGTCGGCTGGTTATGGGTTGGTAGCGATATGAAGCTGAGAATATATTCGTCAGCCAGCATTGCAGCAAACTCCCTGTTATGTGTTCGCCCTTCGTCTTGGTAAATTGAATTGAAAGGCTAAGTCCACCGTGGCAGAGTGTGTCCCGGAAGCGTAGGAACAAGGCAGACTCTTTTGCAGGGTTGACTTTGGCGTGTCGGCTTTGTGTGCCTTATGCAAATGTGCCTGACTTGGTGAAACGCCTATTGTTTATTGAATCTTGAAAAATAAGTATCAATCTCAGGTCGTAATTCAATGCCAATGTGTTCAAAAATGTCTAACAAATCTGTATATGCTCCCGCATCCCCAAGGAAATCCCAAAACTCTTCTGCTACTTTTAATTCATTTTCCAAATCTATCATCCCTCTCATAGTCCAACGTGTATATGGTTTTGGGTCATAAGGGTTATATGGAATTGCAATAAGTGTTTGAATATTTGCTTCAGGGTTTGATGCAAGTGTTGTTGCTACCCATTCTAAAAGAGTTCTTTTAAATTCTTTGAAACCGCCAGCATTTGGTTTTGCAGTTTTAATGTCAAACAAATAAATTATTCCATCGTGTCCAATAAGTTTTACATCTACTTTTGTTGGTTTTACAGTTTTCATTTCACCTGTTTGGCAAACCGCTCTAATCGCATTTATTTCTTCAATTTTGTTTGGCGTTGATTCAGCTATTGAAAGACTATCCATAATATTTTGGATAACCCTATGTGCTTCAGATGAAATTTGTGTACCAGCTGTTTGTTGTGAAGATGCACTCGCAAAGCTGTCTGAAGCTAAAGCCAAAGCCACAGGTTCAAAAATACTTGTGCCAAAATTTGTATTTAATGAATGAATAAAAGAAAATAATGCCATTCTATCTTTACCTAATAGCCTCGTGTGAAAAGGCATCGATGCAGGTTCTGGATTGTAGTTTTCAAATTTATTTCTAAGACTATTCTTTAAAACAGTCTCAACGTTATTTTTTTGCAGTTTTGTAAGTCCCATTATTAATAATAAGTTTAGAAAAACCGTCCCAAATTTTCTTTTTGTTACTCTTGCCGTAATTTTCAAAAAGTTGAACTAGTTCAGTATATGTTGAATTATTTTTTCCAATAAAATTCCAAAATGCATCATGTACTTTTAAATCTCTAGCTGGGTCAAAGTAATTCAATACTTTCGGATTTTTATATGGCTTTGGGAATTTATTGTTGTAGTAAACACCAATTACGGAATCTACTTTGGTAGTCTTGAAGTTAATATGTCCAAATGCTAATAATGCTAATAATCTTCTTTTCGCACCTGGTACTTCAGTAGTATTTGGGTCTGGGCCTTTCATTTCAAGGTAGTAATAATGTTTTTTGACTGAGTCATAAAGTCGCAAATCAAATTCATATTTGTGTGTCTCCGTTTTTTTAATTGAATTCTTACAGGAGTCAAATATTTCCTTTTTTTCCTTTGGATAATTTGGATGAAATTTTACATTACTTAACCCATTTAGAATTGTATCAATTTTGCGAAATACATTTTGGGGCAATGTAACGTCTAGTTTGGATTTTCGTAATACATTTGCTTTGCCCCAAGATTCAAGTGCAATTATTTCGGCGATTTTTTCCATCTCATTTCCAAGGGAAGTTTTTAGGCCGTGAATTCTGTGAAGCAATGGTTCAAAATCTTTTAGTAAGGCCATTACAAATGGATTACCTGAATTTGCTGTCCCTGATATAGCAGCTTTTTTTAGATATTTGTTTACAACTAAATCAATTTGCAGAATGATTTCTTTTCTTGCTTTTGCAGAGATTGTCGGCATTATTATTTTTGTTTTAAATGAAAGATAATTTCTGAGTATGCCGCTTTGTCCTTCTCCGTTCTATTTAATACAGGTCGTTTGAATTGATTTATGATTTTCATTCCTGCATTTTCTGCAATAGTTGGATATAAATTGAATTTGTCATTTGAAACTAAAAATACATTATAATCTTTAGCTAAATACTTTTTACAATTGTTTAATACTGCTGATATTCCTTCTGTATATTGACGTTGTGCATCTTTTGTTTGTCTTTTTGATAATGGTCCTATTTCTAATTCGTCTTTTCGTTCGAAACCGAATAAGTCGTAAGCATAAGCATGTTGTTCGTGATAGTCTATCAAACCTACATATGGTGGAGAAGAAAAAATTCCATTTATTTTTTTCTTTTTTGCAGTTTCTCCAAAATCGGGAAATTTAGTTGGTAACTCTTCAAAAATGTTAATACTTCTTGAGTCGCCTGTTAAACAATATTGATTGGTATTCGTACGCAACTTGTCAAACTCAACTAATCTTTTCATTGTGTCTTTTGAGTAGCGTTCCCACCAACTGAAAATTGAGAAGAGAGGCTTGCAAACTTTTCCGTGCTTTCCACAATAGTATATATTACTCACTGGTTCAAGCAATGTCGCAAGGTCTGCATGTGTTGTTGCTCTACAGGTTCGAACTGTTCTGCTTAATATTATACTAACAATTTTTTTAGTTGAAGTCTTTTTAATTTGCTTAACCAATTTGAATACAAAATCTATTTCGTTTCTCACAGGCTGTAGATACCAAATGTCTAAAAATGTTTTTTGTGATTTTTGTTTAAGTTGAATCTTAAACTCAGAAATTAATTTGTCAAAAACTGGTTGAAATTCTTTTATTTTTTCCTCTGCATATTCATACTCTTTTATTTTTTTGTCTTTTAGCCAGTGTTTGAATTCCGGTGACGGAAAATATTTACTGTTTAATATGTTGAGTTGTTCTAAAAGACGTTCTTCAAACTTTATGTTTGAACTATCAACAATAAACTGTCGTAATTTAATGCTGATATTATTTAATTCCTTTTGCACATCAGGTAAATCATACTTTGTGATTTTTGCGTTAGAGATTTGAGTGTTAAAAGATGACACATCAATTCCAACCGCATTGATTCCTAATTCGCTGGCTTGCACAAGTGTTGTTCCACTTCCGCAAAATGGGTCAAGAACAATATCACCTTTTTTGAAGTAAGTTTCTTTCTTGAATTCGTCTATGTGATTGTCTAGGAAGTATTCAACCAACTGTGGAATGTATTTTCCTTTGTAGGGATGAAGGCGATGAATATGTTTTGTTGTATCTGATTCTTTCAAATAGTCAAAAGATAAATGCCAATTCAGGTCGCTGCCTAATTGTTCTTTCCAATTTATTTCTCTCTTGCCGTAAAACGATTCATAATATTCTATTAAGTCGTCTTTCTTTATTAATGAGCTACCGTTGTCATCTATTTTTCGAATTTTTCCATAACTAACCAAATAGGAAATGTTTGAAGTTGTTACATCTTTTTGAAGATGTTCTGTTGCCCATATGCTAGCTTCCTTAATTGATAGTAATTCTGCCATAGTTATTTATTTGTTTGCCTGTTAACATTATATTTCATTGCCTTTTCTGCTACTTTCAATGCTTGTATACCTAAATCGTCATCCTGTATTTCATAAAGTATTTTCTCACTTAAATATTTAATTAGAATTGCCTTTTTATCTAAATCCAAAATATCCGCAACCTTTGAGATTTGGTCTCTGTTTAATTTTCTTTCACCTCTTTCAACCTTGCTTAAAATAGCTGTGTCGATGTCAAGTAGAGCTGCTACTTGTCTAAGTAATAAACCCTTTTTCTCCCTTTTCTCCCTAATTATTTCACCAGTAGTTTTCAATTTGAAAATATTGTTTTGACAAATAATGTCAAATATAAATAATGAGATTTAGTTTAGCAATGTTTTTATAATGAAGTTTTCAACATGATGTAGATATAAGCCATGTCAACCGAGTGGTGGGTGGGATAGGTCGTTCAGTTCAGATTAATAGCTGATGTGTCGAACAAATGATAATACGATATTCCTCAGCCGGGGTGGGTGAGCTGTGGGTTGGAATTTTTAGGTCATGTTAGCTTGAATTTAAGTAGGATGCTGTTTAGAGTGACATACAACTGTTTATTAAACACAAGTTACGCTGTTGCGCAAGGTTATATAAAACGGATAATGCATTTAATCCACTGGTTTCGTTATTGTGTTTTTTAAATGTTTTAAGAGCAATGAAAACCTCTATTTTGTCGTCCATCCAACCTCGTTTTTAGCCGTTCATCAAATTGAAGCATAAACCAAAAATATTTTTTAAAACATAAAACTCAATACAGTTAAGCATTTCAGACAAAATTCGCTAATGTTTAGCGCCCACTACTATAAAAAATATGGTATTATGTGTTGCATAGTACTAAAATATTATTATCTTTGAGTTGTGAAAGAGAGAAACCGGTTAAATCTCCATCACAAAAGTTCTTAAAGTATAGTCAATTTAAATTTTTGTTTCATTCTTTAAAATAAAAGTGTGGACAAAGGTTAAAAGTATAGCCATGAATAATTTATTTTTCGAAAAGAACTTCACTTTACCTTTTATTATTATTGAGGTGTAAAGTGAGGCTAAAAAAAGAAGCCATGAACATTGATAACACAGCCAGCCAAATGCGAAAAGGAGTTCTGGAGTTTTGCATCCTCTCAATAATAAAAGAGGGTGAAGCCTACCCTTCGGATATCATTGAAAAAATGAAAGCGGCTAACCTGAACATCCTGGAGGGTACATTATACCCTTTACTAACAAGGCTTAAAAACGCAGAACTATTATCGTACAGATGGGAAGAAAGTACCAGTGGCCCGCCACGTAAGTATTTTTCGCTTACCGAAAAAGGGGCTGGGTTTTATAACGAACTGGAAACAACCTGGTTTGAACTTGCCAATGCAGTTAAAGCATTAACCAAAAACGACCAGCCATCTATTATTAACAACAACGCTCCGGAAACGGATGCAGAAAACAACTTCAACAACAACCCTCAATAAAAAGTATAGCCATGATTTATTGTTGGATCAATTCAACTAAAGAACAAAAAAACTAAAGCCATGAAACAAGTAATAAATATAAACTTCCAGGGACGTGTGGTTCCAATAGAAGTGTCAGCATTTGAACTGCTGAAAAATTATACTGAAAGCCTGAGCAGGCACTTTGCCAATGAAGAAGGCAGAGACGAAATCATCAATGATATTGAAAGCCGTATTGGCGAACTTTTTCAGGAAAGGCTTAGCAAAGGCGCCACTTGTATAACAGACGATGATATAAATGCCATCATAAAAAGTATGGGCAGACCCGAAGATTTTGAATCAATGGATGAAACACAACCTTCAGCTTCTGCAGCAACAGATTCTTCAGAAAACAACCAGCAATCATCTACTGGCTCCTCTTTTACCGGTAAACGTCGTTTATACAGGGATGAAAATGATAAAGTATTGGGTGGTGTTTGTAGCGGCCTTGCCAATTATTTTAATGTTGATGTGGTGGTAACCAGGATAATTTTTGTGATTTTGCTTTTTTCTGGTATTGGCTTCTTAACATATATTATTATGTGGGTGGCCGTACCAAGTAGCGCTACTACCCAAATTGGCAGTACACGAAAAAAACTTTTTCGTGACCCTGATGAAAAGAAAATAGCCGGTGTATGTAGTGGTATTGGCCATTATTTCGGTATTAACCCCTGGATACCCCGGGTACTATTTTTGTTACCTTTTATATCTTTTGTATCACGCTGGGGCCATTGGGGCGGCTTATGGAATTTTGGTGATTTCATGCGCTTTACATTTAGTCCTACTTCGCTTATCGTTTACATAATATTATGGATAGTGATTCCAGAGGCATTAAGCACTTCAGAAAAACTTGAAATGAAAGGCGAAAAAGTAGATATGAATTCCATTAAAGCTTCTGTAATGGAAGAGATGAAGACTGTTGGTAAAAAAGCTGAAAAATTTGGTAAAGAAGCATCTTCTGTAATAAACCAAAAAGCCAGTGAAGTGGCAGGCGATGTTAAGAATTTCAGCAGGCGTAACAGAAGTGGCCTGGGCAATGTAATTGCCATGATTGCAAAAATCTTTGCTTACTTCATTATTGGCTGTGTGGGTTTTGCTTTAGTAATGGGTTTGTTTGCTCTGGCAGTTTTATCTATTGGTTTATTTCCTTTAAAGGATTTTGTAATTAGCGGTAATGATTATCAAAATCTATTTGCCTGGGGAACTTTATTGTTCTTTATTGCTGTACCAATAGTAGGAATTATAACCTGGATAATCCGTAAAATAGCAGGCTCTAAAAGCCGTGGTAATATGCTGGGCTTTTCATTTGGCGCACTTTGGGTAATTGGTTGGGTTTGTGTTATACTTTTAATTTCTTCCATAAGCCGTGATTTTAACTATAACAGTAAAAACATGAGTGAACAGGAAATTGTGCTAAACAATCCTACTGTAAATAAGTTGGAAATAACTTCAAATAAACCATTAGACAGGTACCGCAGCAACCGCTTTTTTAGGCTTGAACCATTTGCCGGCATTGACGATGATACCGCTTATGTAAATAATGTAGAAGTTCGAATTCTAAAATCTGCCAACGACAGTTTTAAAGTTACAGCAATAAAAATGGCTGTAGGTCGTAGTAGAAATATTGCAGAAAATAATGCAGCAGCTATACAGTATAGCGGCGTACAAAAAGATAGTGTTTTGTTTTTAGATAAAGGTATTGCTATTAACAAAACCGATAAGTTCCGTAACCAGCATGTATTGCTTACTGTATATGTGCCGGTAGGTAAAAAAATTAAAATTGATAAAAGCATTGGCTGGTACAGCAATGTAAATATTGGTAACGACAGGAATGATGATTGGTATTACGATAATGATAATGATAACGATTGGAGTTCGGGGATTGAATATACCATGAAAGCCGACGGAAAATTATATTCAGCCGATGGTGAGCCTTCTAAAAGTAATGGCCGTACAAGGATTACCATTGATAGAAATGGGGTGGAAGTAATAACCAACGAAAACAATAATGGCAATACCGACAATTACCGTTACAATTCAACCGACCCGGTTAATAAGATTGATTCGCTTAAGATTAAATTAGAAAAAGAAAAACAATACATTAAAGATTCACTTCAAAAAGTAAAAGATAAAATTGAGCAGCAATTAAACAACATTGAAGGAGGTGGTGGAGAAGCGCTAATGCCAATAAGCAGTACGCACCTGCCGGTTTTTAGCCCGGTAATGAGTATTTATTAAACATAGGGAATTTCAAATTTAATAAAAATGAAAAAGAATATTTTTGTTGTTCTACCACTTCTAATTTTTATTTTAATCTTTTCATCCTGTTTTAATCATCACAACCTTTCTGTTTATATAAGCGATGATAAAAATGATTATGAAATGGATGCATCTTTTCAAAAAAGACAAACCCATGCCGTACAGAAATATCTTAATGCCAATTTACTTGCATTTGAAAATGAATGGCATAAATATGATTTGATAAACAAAGAAGTTACTTTAAATGATAACACAACTTTTTTTATTGATGCAGCGCCTGGTGCGTTAAGGATAAAAATAGACAAAGAAGAAAATTCTGAACAAGCTTATGAAAAAATTAGGCAGGTATGTGAGGAAATAAAGGATTTACTTGCTGACAATAATTAAAAATTGTTTCAATAGTTGAGTTGAAGTTGAAACCAACAAAGCCCCTCGTTTTTTCGGGGGGCTCTTTTATGGTATAAAACTTATTTATTGTAACTCAGGATCCTGCTTCAACTGCTTATCAAAAATAAAAGTTCCACAGGGTATAATAGCCGCTATAAAAGCTTTGGCAAACCAGCCCATGTTTTTTTTACAGTTACCCATTACCTCAAAAGCAAAATATATAAAGGTTATAAATAAGGCGCCATGTATCCAACCAATGATTTTAACGGCTTCGGGTATCTTAAAAATATATTTAAGTGGCATGGCTATCAATAATAAAACTAAAAACGAAATTCCTTCTGCAATGCCTATCATCCTAAAACGATGTATTAATTTTTTTGTGCTTTCTTTTAACATAAAAAAAAATTGTTTTTTTAATATTGATATTGTTGAATTTTAAAGTTTATTTCTTTGTAAAGTCGGCTAATAATTTACAACCTGCTCAATAATAGTTTCAGGTATTTCCCTCCATTCGTATTGTTGGTTACGCAACTGCGGTTCAAAACCAGCTTCTTTTATTGCCTGCTGTATACTGGTACTGGTAAAGCGGTGTGGTGCACCGGCAGCGCTTACTACATTTTCTTCAATCATAATACTACCAAAATCATTGGCGCCGGCATTCAGGCAAATTTGTGCCACTTGCTTGCCTACTGTTAACCAACTTGCTTGTATGTTTTTAATATTTGGAAGCATGATACGACTAATGGCTATCATTCGAATGTATTCTTCTGCTGTAGTTAAATTATGTACACCCCTAATTTTTGCCAGCAAAGTATCTACATCCTGAAACGTCCATGGAATAAAAGCGAGGAAACCTTTTGCATAAGTTGGTTTACGGCTTTGCACCTCTCTTATTTTTATTAAATGTTCAAAACGTTCCTGCAGGGTTTCCACATGGCCAAACATCATAGTAGCCGATGTAGTGATATTCAGTTTGTGTGCTTCATGCATTATATCGAGCCATTCTTGTGCGCCGCATTTACCTTTGCTTATCAAGCGCCGAACCCTATCGGTTAAAATTTCGGCTCCGGCACCTGGCAAACTGTCCATACCAGCCTCTTTTAATGCCATCAAAATATCCCGATGTGTGATAGCCTTTCCCTTAGGTTTGCTTTTCTCTAATTTAGTAATATGTGCCACTTCAGGAGGGCCTAGTGTATGTAATTTAATATTTGGATAAAGAGATTTTAACTCTTTAAATAGATTTACATAAAAACTCAATCCCAAATCAGGATGATGGCCGCCCTGCAAAAGCAATTGGTCGCCACCATATTTTATCGTTTCTTCTATTTTGGTTTTATATGTTTCAATATCAGTTATATAGGCTTCGGCATGACCAGGGATGCGGTAAAAATTACAAAATTTACAATTGGCAATACACACATTGGTGGTATTTACATTGCGGTCTATCTGCCAGGTAACTTTTCCATGGGGCACTTGTTTTTTTCTTAACTCATCGGCAACAAACATCAATTGGGTTAAAGCAGCGTTTTTATATAAAAACATGCCTTCCTCAGCAGAAAGGAAATCAAACCTGAGTGCTTTTTTAAATAAATCGTTTAATTCCATATTTCCCTTTTTTGTGTAATAAATAACAAAAGTACATCCATAAGGTTGTAATAAGAATTTTAACGTAGCATGAGAAATATAACCTGCAGTATATTATTTTTATTTACATTTATTTCTATAAATGCCCAGGAGTTATTACCACAGCGTGAAGCCCGTTTTATAACCCGTTTTCCCTTTAAGCAATTTAGTGGCGGTGTAATGGTTTTACAGGCTAAATTTGGTAATGTGCCCGATACGCTAAATTTTATTTTAGATACAGGCAGTGGTGGCATATCGCTCGATTCCTTAACCTGTGTTGAGTTCAACATTCCCTCAAAACCTTCCGATACAACCATAACCGGCATTGGCGGTATAAAAAAAGTTTCATTTGTGTACGACCAGGAACTTTTACTGCCGGGATTAACAGTTCGTCATCTTAATTTTCATGTAAATAATTATGATGTACTTACTAGTGTATATGGCGAAAAAGTTGACGGCATTATCGGGTACAGTTTTTTCAGGCGCTACATTGTAAAGATTGATTTTGATAGCAGCATGATTGAAATATTTAGTCCCGGAAAAATCTCATATCCAAATGATGGAATCATTTTACATCCCGCATTTACCAACCTTCCTATACAGTGGTTGGAAATAAAGGATAGAAAAAGAATAGGATATAATTTTTATTTTGATACCGGTGCAGGCCTTTGTTTACTGATGAGCGAACAGTTTGCCAAAGACAGTGCCGTTTTATTAAGTAAACGTAAACCGGTATTAACCCAGGCCGAAGGCATGGCAGGCAGGCTGCAAATGAGGCTTACATTAATTAAAGAAGTGAAAGTAGGTCCCTTTAAATTCAGGCAAGTGCCTGTTTATTTATATAAAGACGACTTTAATGTTACATCATATCCCTTTACCGGCGGGCTATTAGGTAACGACCTGCTTCGTAGGTTTAATATGATAATAAACTATCCCAACCGGGAAATACACCTGTTGCCTAATAAACATTTTAATGACGATTTTGATTATGCATATACCGGCCTTGGCATTTATTATGTTGATGGAAAAATTGTTGTAGAAGATGTAATTGCCAACTCGCCTGCAGATAAAGGGCATTTTAAAGTAAATGACGAAATAATATCAGTAAATAAAAATTTCTCAAGAAACATGCAGGTATATAAACAAATATTGCAAAGGCCTTTTGAAACCATACAGGTTGTAATACGGCGTGATGGAGTTTTAAAAGACCTTACCCTGCATACAATGAGCATCAGATAAACATGCTGCTGGTTTTATTCTCATCCGTACATTTGCACATGATTAATTTTGAAAAATTTGAATTGGACAACGGCCTAAGGGTATTGGTTCACCAGGATAAAAGTACACCCATGGCGGTTGTTAATGTACTTTATGATGTAGGCGCCAGAGACGAAGACCCAACCAAAACAGGCTTTGCACATTTATTTGAACACCTGATGTTTGGCGGCAGCATTAACATACCGGTTTACGACGATCCCCTGCAACTAGCCGGCGGCGAAAACAATGCCTTTACCACAAACGACCTTACTAATTATTACTGCCAGCTACCAGCCGAAAATTTAGAAACAGCCTTTTGGCTGGAAAGCGACCGCATGTTATCCCTGGCATTCAGCAAAAAAAGTTTAGAAGTACAACGAAAAGTTGTTTGCGAAGAATTTAAAGAACATTATATAAACAAACCTTATGGCGATGTTTGGCACAAAATAAGGGAACTGGCTTATAAAGTTCACCCATACCGATGGATGACAATTGGCGCAGAACTGAGCCATATAGAAAATGCCTCTCTGGATGATGTAAAAGCATTTTTTAAAAAACATTACAACCCTTCAAATGCAATTTTGGTAGTTGCCGGCAATGTAACTGTTGAAGTTGTTAAACAGCTTGCCGAAAAATGGTTTGCACCCATACCCGCAGGCAAAAAATATTTACGTAACCTACCTGTAGAACCCAAGCAGGCAGAAGCTAGATCTGCATCAGTAAATGCTAATGTGCCACTTGATGCATTGTATAAATGCTGGCATATTTATCCCCGAAACGATAAGCGATATTATACAGCCGATCTTATAACAGAAGTTTTAAGTGGTGGTGGTTCATCTCGTTTATTTCAATCTCTGGTAAAAGAAAAAAAATTATTCAGCAATATTGATTGTTATCACCTGGGGAGTACAGATGCCGGCCTATTAACCATTTCCGGTAATTTGGTAAAAGGAATAAAAATGGAAGATGCCGAAGCTGCTATTAATGAAGAGTTGGTTAAGTTACAACAAAACAGCATAAGCCAACGAGAACTTGATAAAGTAAAAAATAAAACCGAAAGCATGATTGCTTTTGAAGACATGAGCATTACCAACCGGGCTGCCAGCCTGGCTATGTACGAACTGATGGGAGATGC
>DAOLYC010000010.1:0-17280 GCA_035425605.1 Ferruginibacter sp. | reverse complement strand
GTTCCAAAAATTCCAACTTCTTTGGCGCCGGCAAGTAATCTTCCGCCCAACGAATGAGGTTCGCAATAGCCGCTGAATAAAATAGTATTGCGGCTGTTTTCAATATTGTTACTTATATGATGTTTAACCCTTCCGGCATCGCCCATGCCGCTTGCAGATATAATCACAAAAGGGCCATCAGTAAAGTTCAGCATCTTAGATTCTTCAACTGACTTAATAAGTTTAAGGCCTGCAAAATTAAAAGGGTCATCATCTTTTTGCAATACTTTTTGAATGGTTTTATTAAAATATGCCGGGTAACTTTTAATGATTTCAGTTGCCTTTACGCTTAATGGGCTATCAACAAAATATTTTAAATTAGGCAACCTGTTTTCAAGTTCCAGTTGATTAAGGGCATATAATATTTCCTGTGTTCTGCCCACACTAAATGCTGCTATGATAAGTTTGCCTTTTTTTTGTATGCAGGCTTTCTCAACCCATTCCAGTATTTGATCTGGAGTTGTAACAGCATTATCATGCAGACTGTTTCCATAAGTTGATTCCAATAATATATAATCAGCCTGCGGAAATTCTGCAGGCGATCTTAGTATTACATCCCTGTACCGGCCTACATCTCCACTAAAACTGATACGGGTAACTTTGCCGTTTTCTTTAACTTTTAAATGAACCGATGCACTTCCTATTATATGGCCTGCATCTTTATACATTACTTCCACAAATTCATCTATTGTAAACCAGGTATCATATTCCACTTCTACAAAATGATCCATTGCTTCCATTGCATCTTTTGTATTATATAAAGGTTGCAGGTAAGGCATACCGTCATGAGCCCTCCGCTTGTTTTCATATTTAACTTCGTCTTCCTGTATGCCTGCTGAATCTTCCAGCATCAATGCCGACAATGTTTTAGTGGCTGATGTACAAAATACTTTACCATTAAATCCATCTTTAACCAATTTAGGAATAAGCCCGCAATGATCAATATGTGCATGAGATAGAATCAGGTGAGTAACTTTTGTGGCATCAAAACCAAAATTCCTGTTTAGCATTTCCGTATCACGACCCATGCCCTGAAACATGCCACAATCTAATAGATACTGGTTTCCGTTTTTTAATGTAAGCAAATGCTTACTACCTGTAACTGTACGGGCTGCGCCGTGGAATGCTATTTTCATATTAGCTACCTCTTATACCGAGGGATATTCATTCATTGTTATTGCTGCATAGCTCAATAAACTAATGAATGAAATTTTTTAAAATTTTATAAAAGATCTCTATGCAAATCTAATATGTGTTTTTGATATTGCTTGTTTTACATACTTTGTTTTCACTTTGGGCAGTTAAGATATTGCAACCCAGGCCATCACTCCCATACCAATTTCTATAGCATTTTCATCAATATTAAAAGTAGGTGTGTGTACACCACTGGTAATTCCTTTTGCTTTATTGCCTGCGCCCAACCTAAAAAAGCAGGCAGGTAATTGATGTGAGTAATACGCAAAATCTTCGGCGCCCATCCTTAACTCAGTTTGTTCAATATTTGTTTCGCCTAAATATTCTTGTGCCTTTATTTTGGTTTCATTTCCCAGTTCTTCATTATTTAACACAAAGGGGTATCCTACATCAATATGGATGGTAGCTTCTGCTCCCATAGCTGCAACCATTTCAATAGTTTGTTTTTTTATAAGCTCATGCGCTTTAAAACGCCACTCTTCGTTCATGGCTCTAAAAGTACCCATCAGCTTTACTTCTGCAGGTATTACATTGGTAGTATAGCCACCCTGAAAAGATGTAATTGATAAAACAGATGGATTAAAAGGATTGTTGTTTCTGCTTACTATCTGTTGCAAACTAACAATTAGATGAGATGCAATTAAAATTGTATCGGCAGTAAGTTGTGGCGCTGCTGCATGGCCGCCTTTACTTTTTATGCTGATATAGATTTCATCGGCGCTAGCCATAACCATGCCGTTTCTAAAACTTAGTTTACCTATCTCTAATCCGGGATGTACATGCAGGGCAAATATTTTTTGAGGTTTGGGATTTTCCAAAACACCTTCATTAATTAGTAAACTTGCACCACCAGGATTTTTTTCTTCGCCGGGTTGAAAGATCAATTTTATTGTTCCTTCCCATTCATCCTTTAACTCATTTAAAATTTTTGCTGCGCCTAATAAACAGGTAGTATGCACATCGTGGCCGCAGGCATGCATTATGCCTGGGTTTTTTGATTTGTAAAGCACATCATTTTCTTCCTGAATGGGCAGGGCATCCATATCTGCCCGGAGGGCTGTAACTTTTGCATTGGGGTTTTTACCTTTTATCAATCCCACAACACCTGTGGTAGCTTTAACTTCAAAAGGAATTCCAAACTCTGTTAATTTTTTTTGAACAAATGCCGAGGTTTCAAATTCCTGGTAACTCAATTCGGGATGGCTATGCAGATGATGGCGTATGTCTATAAATTCTGTTGCGTATTTTTTTGCCAGTTGCCTGATGTTTTCAATTATCATTTAATAAAAATAAACTTAAACTATTAAAATAAAAAAAGGGTTATTATAAATCCCCATCTTTAACATCTAATTTAAAGTTTAAGGTTATGTAGGAGCAAAACATGGATTGTCAGCTTTTTTACCACCGATCGGACTGGACCCCGTTTGCAAAAATTTCATCCTATGGCAAGTAATATCCCTATTCTATTGCACTTGTTGATTGAACTTTCATTATCAATTAATCCTTTATTTCCATTTTAATTATTGGATAGGGATTACCATAAGCGTCCATTTCGGTTCTGGAAACTTCTTTAAACCCAAACTTTTCATAAAAACTTATTGCAGCGGGGTTTTGCTCATTAACTTCCACTTTTTTAATATTGTGTTCGGCAAGGGCATATTGTATGAGCATTTTGCCCACACCTTTGCCAATAAAATCGGGGGCTACAAAAAGCATCGCCAATTGGTCTTCGTGCAAGCCCATTATGCCGATAATTTTATTTTGTTCGTTTCTGGCTACAAACACATCAACCAAATCAAACACATTTTGGGTGATGATAATATTTTTCAATTCCAAAATATTGTCATTGGTAAGAAAATGATGTGTGGCCCTTACGGATGCTTCCCAAAGCTGAAGCATTGCCGGATATTCTTCTTTTGTTACTTTACTTAGATGATACATTTATTTCTGATGTTTATTATAATATTCTTATTAGTGTGTAAAAGCTGTATCCCATAGTAATATCCCTTTAGAATTTGTTCTTAAGTGTAGTTATTGCTCATCATTCGGTATATTTATTTGTAACATTACCATATCTCTTATTTGAACGTCATTTTCATATATTGGGTTTGTATAATTGTCAATAAAAAAGTTTTTTTTGATTGAGAATATCTTAAATCCCGATTTCTGATAAAATCTTATCTCTTTATTACATTGGTCGCAAGTTCCAACTATAAGCGATTTTAGCTTCCTTGCCTTAGTGCTTTCGATGATATATTGTAATAAGATACTTCCAATTCCATTGCCCTGCACAGCCTCATCAACGGCAATATTTTTGATTTCAATAGTATCGGTTTCTATTAGCTTTAATATGAACGCACCTGCTATTTTTTCTTGTATAGTTGCAATATAAAGTTCACCACCGGTAAGGTTATTATTTATGGCATCAACAGTGTCATCAGATAATAGCAAAAGGCTAAAGGGCACTTTTTCGCCTGTATTTATTTTTCTTATGATGATATCTGATATATTGAACTCCATTAGTTCTTACATGTTTTGCATTTTGTTTAAGTATTCGGATGTTTGCCGTGCTTATTTGCAATACCGGTTTCATTTTATTCTGTCAACGTTTTATCATTTTATCTTTTACAATTTCGGCAATAACTTTTTCTTTTAAATTTTGACTAATTGTAATCTTCTCAATTCCGATATCCAAAATATTGCCCTCTATACTTTTAATTTTAGTTTTATTCACGATAAATGATTTATGTACCTTAATAAAGATGCCGGCAGGTAGCTGGTCTTCTAAGTTTTTCATGGTAACATAAACCATCATTTTTTTTGAATTGGTGTAAAGCATCACATAGTTTAGCATGCCTTCTGCATATAACAAATCATCATAAAAAACTTTTTCAATTTGGTTGTTGCATTTTATGAAAAAATGATCATCGGGTTTATTCTGCCGCCCCACGTTATTTTTTCTTAATGCCCCCATTTCTTTTGCTTTGTTACAGGCCTTTAAAAATCTGTCAAATGCAATTGGCTTTACCAGATAGTCCAAAACATCTAACCCATAAGCATCAACGGCATATTCAGCGTACGCTGTCGTAACAATAATATTTGCTGATGTTTTTATATTTTTCAAAAAATCAATCCCATTTATTTTGGGCATATTAATGTCTAAAAAAATGAGGTCAATATCATTGTTATTCAGCAAAGACATTGCTTTTACAGGGTTTTCCGCCTCGCCTGTCAATTCCAAATAATCTATTTCTTCAATAAATTCCTGCAATATTTTTCTTGCAATGGGTTCATCGTCTATGATAATACATTTTAATTTCATGCTAAGTTTATGGTTAAGTCTGCTTTATAAAAATCATGTTCATTTTTTACAGTAAAGCTGAATTTATCCTGGTACAGTAATTCCAGCCTTCTTTTTAAATTTACAATTCCAATTCCTCCCGGGTTTTTGTTAATTGAATGGTGATGGATTTCGCTGGTATTGACAATAGAGCAATACACTAAATTGTTTTTTGTGAATATTTTGATACTGATCCTGTTTTCTTTATCGGAAAAACCACTCACAAATTTGAAAGCATTTTCAATTAACACTATAATTAAAAGCGGCGCAATCTTTAATCCCGGCTCAATGTTATCTGTTTCAATATTTACAATTAATTTATCATCTTTCCTTAACCTTTGAAAAGCAGCATAATTTTTAATATAGCCCACTTCATTTTCCAGGTTTACCTTTTCTGCCCCACATTCATAGAGTTGATATTTCAGTAATTCAGAAAATTGCAAAAGTATATCCCTTGCTGTTTGATTGGCTTTATCGATATGCCCGTAAATGGTGTTTAAAGAATTGAAAAGTGTATGGGGGTTGATTTGCGCTTTTAAATAATCCAACTCATTTTTTATTCTTTCTTTTTCCATCAACTCTATTTGTTGTTGGGTTTGCGTTCTGTCAATCAGCATTTTTATTATCGCAACTAACAATACCCAAAGAGAAATGTTGATTACAGAGTTTAGATATAATGTTTTGAAATCAACGACTGTGCCATGAAAATAATGCACATTCATTTGAACAGCTATAAGTGCCCGGAGCCATGCCGAAACTGCTATAACGATTATTGTTGTCAAAGCAAAAAGCAGGTATTTTCTTTTTAAGAAAAATCGTGGAATAATGAAATCATTGACAACATAAAAATCTATGGTTACAAAAATTAAATAGCAGAACTCAATTGTCATTGTATTTGTGACAGGAACAGAATAGCTGTGAAAAATAAGTATCCACAAAAGATATATACTTATCCAAAAAAATGAATGATATAAAAACGTTTTGCTTTTCAAGTTATTATTTTTTCAAAGATAACAAGGTACGTATTGGGCTTAAATATTATTACACAACAAAGGCAAAATCCTTGATTAAGCAAGTTTAATCAAGAAAAAGGCATGGATACTGTAAATAGTTTTTTGATCGGCGATACAGCTTTGATGTTTGCACAATTAAACTATAAAACTTAAAGAAATGAAAAAAATTAGCAACTGGTTTCTGAATCCTCCTGTTACTGGGCAATCGTCCATTTTAATATTGCGATTAATGGCAGGGAGCGTATTTTTTTGGGAAGGCATTTTAAAATTTGTTTACGTAAACCAGGGTGTGGGACGGTTTACAAAATTAGGCTTCCCTTTTCCTGAAACTACGGCACATTTTATTGCAGTGGCTGAAATTGTCGGCGGTTTACTTTTGATAGCTGGCTTATTTACAAGAATTGTGGCTTTTTATTTTGTTATACAAATGATAGTTGCAGTGCTCAGCACAAAAATCGGTGTGTACTTTGGTACAAGCCCTTTGCCATTGCCTCCTTCACCTCCCAAAATAGGCATTTGGGCTGTGTTACACGGAATACGTGCCGACTACGCACAAATACTTACTTGTCTTTTTCTACTGATTGAAGGCGCTGGAAGAAGGTCCATTGATTTCATTATTTCTACGTCAAAAAAAGTGTTTAGTATGAATTGAAAATTGCGGTTGTTCTAAAAGTAAAGTTCTAACCCCAGGGTTGGAACTTTACTTTTAATTATTAAATGTGTTGTACTGGTATACGCATACAGCAATTCCTTTGCTGCAACTGCAAAAATTTTGTGCAACATTTTTATAATAAAGTAGCAGACGATTGGTTAAAAATGATTATTCAATCCGCTTTCTTTAACTGCCTGGCAAGTAACCCATCAATAGAGAGCTTTCCTGCGCCGGTAATGATAAGAGAAATTAAAACGGCGATGTACAAAAGATTTATTTCATATCCCGGGGGACCAAATATTGGCCCGTTTTCATTTAGCCCAATTGTTTTAATAGAACTGAAGCCGTAATGAATATGGATAGTAAACATCGCTGTAAGCATTGTTGCAATTAATGGAATGGAAGCGATTCTTACTTTAAAACCAATCAGGATTGCAATGCCTCCGAGTAGTTCAATATAAGGCACTACATTGCCCATTAAATGAGGAAACGGCACATTCAGTTGTACTAACATTTTTTCAAAACCGGCAGTTCCCCGGCTTATTTTAGCCCAACCATGTTCAATAAAACCCATTCCGGTTATTAGCCGTAAGATAAAAGTGGAGTAGTCAAAATATCTGGTCATTTTTTTCTTATTTAAAGTAATACAAAATTTATGGTTCCTTTTTTACTTTCATAACCAATGTAGCCCTTCGCCATCAATCAACATCCTTTTCCTCATTTTGCTTAGTCCAATTTCGTTGTTTCAATATATCAAATCTCTAGTAAGCAATCTTCTTTTAGCGCATGACATTTATTTTGAACTTGTAACAGGAAAATTTGATGATTGATCTTCCCCATACCATTGGTTGAAAAGATGCGATTACAAAATTAGGAGAAGTTGATAGAACAAATAAAAAAGGGTTGTTTTAAAAACCCTTCAACATCATATAATCTATAGTTTATCGTCCTGTTGTTTATCTGGCTTAAGTTCTATAGTATCGGGTACAATATAAACGCCGCCGGTAACTACACCATCTCTTTCAATCTGTTTCTTTATTTTTTCTGCATCGGTTTTTTCTTCAAAATCACCAAACTTCATTTTAATAAATGGGCTTTGCCAGGTCATAAATACATTTTCGCCTGGGAAAGACTGCAGCAGGTATGCTCTTACTTTCATGGCATAAGCTCTGTCGCTGCTTTTAAGTACAAACAACCGATAACCTTTTACAAATCTTTTTGCATGGTTATTCATATCTATCTCTGCTTTTGCCAGTAAATCAATACGTGGGTCTTTAGTTATTGATACTTTAGATATGGCTGCTGTTGTATCAACTGTTTCGGCAGTTTGAGCCAATAACCCAACCGGGCCGGTTAAAATAAAAATAATTACTGCAATTTTTTTCATGTATATCATTTTACAAAAATCGTTCCATCAATTATGCTACCATACTGTTTAAATATTATATTGAAGGTTATAAATACAAGTACATTCCTAATCCTTTTTAAAACATATCATATTTGTAAAAAAATTTAGTTTTTATAAATTGTATTATTAAAACATTTTTCAAAATGGTTTCTCTATTTTAATCGTTCTAATTGTCCTTTTCTTTTCACTATGTTTTTATAATCCCACTGAATATCTCTTGATTTCTTTAACCATTTTTTTAAATTGGTAAGATTAACTTGTTTGGCAGAAGTATAACGTATTTCTGCTGCTTTAAACTTTCCTTCTGATTTTAATGCTGCTTCTTCAAAAGTTTGTCCGCTCCAAAATAAAAGCCTTACACAATCTTTTAGTTTACCGTATCCAACAACAGGATTGCCATCTAAAAACCATACGGGTTGTGCATGCCAAATCTTACTTTCTGCTTCCTTTAATACCTGGTCATTTGTGCTGGCAATTAAATCACAAATTTCTTTATCGGCAGGCAATTGTTTATCATTATATGCCTTAATATCCTTGTTCATACCTTTAAATTTTGTACTGTCCTTTTCAATATGATTCTAATACCGCCATCATTTTTTGCATTTACGAAAATAAGCAAAACGCCAAACATAATTTTACCAGTGGTAGTTTTTACGCTTAAGCTTTTGTTATATTTATAGCTCAATTAAAACAACCAAAACCATACTGCATGCAAAAAATTAAGTTTTTGTTGGTAATGCTGCTAACAGCCACTCACATTCAAATCATTAATGCCCAGGCTACTTTTCCGGTAAATGATGTTGCTAATCCAAAAGTAGCTTGTTATGCATTTATAAATGCAACCATTTTTAAAGATGGTCAAACCACATTACAAAATGCCACGCTTGTAATTCGGCAGGGTAAAATAGTATCAGCAGGCAATAATATAACAGTTCCAAAAGATGCCGTAGTTATTGATTGCCGAGGTAAATATATTTATCCGGCGTTTATTGATATCTATAGTAATTATGGTATTACCGCACCTGAAAGGCAGGCAGCAGCCGGTGGTTTTTTTCGTACGCAACAAATCACTTCAAATACAAAAGGTGCTTATGGCTGGAACCAGGCCATAAAAAGCGAAACTGATGCATTTAAAATTTTTAGTGCCGATGAATCAAAAGCAAAAACATTACGTGATATAGGTTTTGGTGCAGTGCTTACACACCAAAATGATGGTATTGCAAGAGGTACCGGAACATTTGTAACACTGGCTAACCAACCCGATAATTTTGTGTTGATAAAAGACAGGGCTTCGGTAAATTTTTCTTTCAACCGTGGCACATCAGGCCAAAGTTACCCTAGTTCTATGATGGGCATGATTGCCTTACTTAGGCAAACCTATTTAGATGCCCAATGGTATAAAAACAACCCTTCCACCGAAGGTGAAAATTTATCTTTAAAAAGTTGGAATGAAAATCAAAACCTGCCACAAGTTTTTGAAGCCAATGATAAATGGAATGACCTGCGTGCAGATAAAATAGGTGATGAATTTGGCGTTCAATACATTATTAAAGGCGGTGGAAACGAATACCAGCGTATAAAAGAAATGGGCCAAACAAAAGCATCTTTTATTTTGCCACTAAATTTTCCGGCAGCTATGAATGTAGATGATCCTAATGATTTACGTTTTGTAGGTTTAGATGATTTAAAACATTGGGAACTGGCTCCTGGCAATGCTGCTGCATTTGAAAAAGCCGGCATCAATTTTTGTTTAACCACTGCCGATCTTGCCAATGTATCTGAATTCATGGCTAACCTGCGCAAAGCCATTGAATACGGATTATCAGAAAAAAAAGCGCTGGATGCTTTAACAAAAACACCGGCAAGCCTGTTGGGATTGTATGATAAAATTGGAAGTTTAGATGCAGGTAAAATTGCTAACTTCTTAATAACCTCCGGGCCGGTATTTGCCGAAAAAACTTTGATACTGGAAAACTGGACACAAGGGTTAAAAAATGATGTAAAAGATGAAAACTGGTACGATGTAAAAGGATTATATAATTATACTGCAAGCACAAATACCGGACTAAAAACTTTTCAGCTTAATTTAAAAGATGGTGCTGTAGCTCAATTTATCAGTAACGATACTCTTTCCGGTAAATACAGTTATGATGGGCATTTGGTAAAATTAAATTATACCGAAGGACAAGGCAGTAATGCAAAAGAAACAATATTAAGTGGTGCAGTGGCAGGCAATATGTGGAACGGTACCGGGCATGATGCACAAGGAAACACTTTTACCTGGACAGCAAGTTTTGCTAAAACAGCTTCAATAAAAAACGATAGTGCTAAAAGCCATAAACCACTTCAATTAGGAAAAGTTACTTATCCTTTTTTAAGTTATGGGTGGGATGAAATGCCCAAACAGGAAAATATTTTAATTAAGAATGCAACCGTATGGACAAGTGAAAAGGAAGGCATATTGCAAAACACCGATATATTGGTTAAGAACGGAAAAATTGCAGCTATTGGTAAAAAACTTTCAGATGCTACAGCAAAAATTATTGATGCAACCGGCAAAAATGTTACACCGGGAATTATTGATGAACATTCTCATATAGCTGCTGCATCTATAAACGAAGGCGGGCAAAGTGTTACATCTGAAGTTAGAATTGGTGATAACCTTAATCCGGATGATATGAATATTTACCGCCAGTTAAGTGGCGGTGTAACTACATCACATATCCTGCATGGCTCAGCCAATACTATTGGCGGACAAACACAATTAATTAAACTGCGTTGGGGCGCTGATGACCAGGGCCTTAAATTTGCTGGCGCCGATCCTTTTATAAAATTTGCTTTGGGCGAAAATGTAAAAAGAAGTACAAGTACCCAGGGCAATAACCGTTTTCCTGATACAAGGATGGGTGTTGAACAAGTGTTGGTAGATGCATTTACAAGAGCAAGCGATTACCAGTCTGCATTAAAAGCTGATGGTAATAAAGGAACAGTAAGAAGAGATTTAGAACTTGATGCTTTAGTTGAAATAATGAATAGTAAAAGATTCATCACTTGCCACTCTTACATACAAAGTGAAATAAATGCATTGATAAAAGTAGCCGACAGGTTTGGATTTACAGTAAACACCTTTACACATATTTTAGAAGGATATAAAGTTGCCGATAAACTGAAGGCACATGGTTCCAACGCATCTACTTTCAGCGACTGGTGGAATTATAAAATGGAAGTAGTGGATGCCATTCCATACAATGCTTACATCATGCAAAAAGTAGGATTGAATGTTGCCATCAATTCGGATGATGCAGAAATGGCAAGGCGCCTTAATCAGGAGGCTGCCAAAAGTGTGAAGTATGGAGGTATGAGCGAAATAGATGCGTTGGATATGGTTACTATTAACCCTGCTAAAATGTTGCACATTGATAAACAAACAGGAAGTATTAAAGTTGGTAAAGATGCCGACCTGGTGGTTTGGAGCGATAACCCTTTATCTATTTATGCAAAGGCAGAAAAAACAATTGTAGATGGTATAATATATTTTGATAGAGACAAAGATGCTGCCATGCGTAAACAAAACCAGGCCGAAAAAGCCAGGCTGATAGCCAAAATTGCCGCACTTAAAAAAACAGCCGACCCCGCTGGTGGAGGAAATTTTAGAGCAGCAAGGCCAAGGTTTGAAGTAATAAACACCTGCGAAGACCATTATCACAGTCATGGCTTATTGGCTATTGATAACGAAGATTTGGACAACCAATAATTAAACAGAAAAATTTATTAAAATGAAAAAAATATTTTTATACATCTGTAGTTTAATAGCTATTATAAATGTTTTTGCACAAGAAACTATATCTCCGGCCCCAGCGCAAAATGAAACCATAGCATTAATCAATGCAACCATTCATGTTGGCAATGGTAATGTTATTAATAATGGAACTGTTATTTTTAATAATGGAAAAATTATAGAAGTAAATACTAATGCAGCAACTACCGGTACAAAAATTATTGACTGTAAAGGCAAACATATTTATCCTGGACTAATATTAGCTGCATCACAACTGGGTTTAATTGAAATAAATAATATAAGAGCTACCATAGATGCTAATGAAATTGGAGAATTAAATCCAAGCATACGTTCAATTGTTGCATACAATACCGATTCAAAAGTAATCAACACCTTACGTACCAATGGTATTTTACTGGCAAATATTATTCCGGGTGGTGGAATCATTTCAGGCTCATCATCTGTTGTACAACTGGATGCATGGAACTGGGAAGATGCCGCTTATAAAATGGATGCAGGTATTCATTTTCACATGCCATCGCTTTTAAATAGAGGTAGTAGAAGATTTGGCGCACAACAATCAAATATTGATCCTGTAAAAGTTGGGTTGGATAGGATTGAAGAAGTAAAAATATTTTTTAGAGAAGCTAAAGCATACCTGGCAGAAACTAAACATGAAAATACCAACCTGAAATTTGAAGCAGTAAAAGGGCTGTTCAATAAAAAACAAAAACTATTTATTCATTGCAATATTGTAAAAGAGATGTTGCTGGCTATTGATTTTGTTAAAGAGTTTGGTTTTGATGTGGTTTTGGTTGGCGCAGTTGATAGTTGGCAAATTGCCGATATTTTAAAACAAAATAATATTGCTGTTATATTAAATCAATTACATGATTTGCCTGCCATGATTGATGACGATATAGACCAACCATTTAAAACACCTGCTATGCTTCAAAAAGCTGGTGTTTTGTTTTGTATTAACGATAATGATGCCAATAGCCGTTATAGAAACCTGGCCTTTAATGCAGGCACCGCATCTGCATACGGCCTTACCAAAGAAGAAGCCCTTAGCGCTATTACTTTAAATGCAGCAACCATACTGGGTATTGCCGATAAAACCGGCAGCATCGAAACCGGCAAGGATGCAAACATTGTTGTTAGCGAAGGCGATATTTTAGATATGCGTACAAATATTATTACTAATGCATTTATACAAGGCCGCCAAATTGATTTAAACAATAAACAAAAACAACTGGCAGAGAAATATGAAAAAAAATATGGAATAAAATAAGATACCCATTTTAAATAGATAAACGCTTCTGCAAAAATCAGGAGCGTTTTATTTTTTTATATGCTACTAATACCAAGGCCATACTGCAAAACTTTTTAGTAAACTCATTTAGCGGTATCTTTAACCCTATAATATTTAACTATGCAAAGAATCGCAGAATCAGAATTAATTATCAATAACCGGGGTGCCATTTATCATTTAGATGTAAGGCCCGATGAATTAGCCGATACCGTTATTGTTGTTGGCGATCCCGGTCGTGTTGAAAAAGTAAGTAACCATTTTGATAAAATTGAACATCGCTTATCTCATCGGGAATTTAATACACACACCGGTTATGTGGGCAATAAACGTATTTCAGTAATATCAACCGGTATTGGCCCCGATAATATTGATATTGTTTTTAACGAACTGGATGCTTTGGCAAATATTGATTTTGAAACAAGGCAGATAAAAGAAAAACTTTCTAAACTACATATTGTACGCTTTGGTACTTCCGGAGCATTACAAGCCGATATTCCGGTTGATAGTTTTGTGGCTTCATCGCATGGGCTTGGTTTAGATAACCTCCTTAATTTTTATAGTTATAAAAAAACTGCCGATGACATAGCTATGGCTGAAGCATTTGTTGAACAAACTGGTTTGGATACCGATATCACCAGGCCTTATGCTTTTAGTGGAAGTGAAATACTTTTAAACAAATTCAGCAATGGCTATCACAAAGGCATTACCGTTACCTGCCCGGGGTTTTTTGGTCCGCAGGGAAGGGTGTTGCGCTTGGGATTAAGCAGTCCCGGCCTGGTTGATAAACTTTCGCATTTCAGTTTTAATAATCATCGAATAACTAACTTTGAAATGGAAACTTCGGCTATATTTGGTTTGGGTAAATTGATGGGGCATGAATGTATGAGCATTAATACTATCATTGCAAACCGGGTATCAAAAGAATTTTCAAAAGACAGTGAAGCTGCAGTTGAAAAAATGATTGTAAAATCGCTGGAAGCGCTAATTGTTTAATAATTGAAGGATTGAAATTGTTTAAATGTTTATTAAGAGTAAGACTATAAGATATTATAAAACCATTAAACAACTTAAATCGTTTTGAACGAATAAATATTAGAGTCTAAATAATTTATACAACGAATGATTGCAACAAAAATAATTCCCAACTTCTCCGCTGCTGTGCATGTTGACCAGGTTGGTATTGAAGAGAGGGCCTCTCGTTTTACCAAACGAAGTATTAAAAACGAAAGCAAAATAAACGGCTTAAAACTTGCCCTTAATATGATTGACCTTACCACGCTGGAAGGAAAAGATACTCAGGGAAAAGTAAAACAACTTTGTTATAAAGCTCAGCACCTGCATGATGTATATCCAGGCCTGCCCACTGTTGCAGCGGTATGTGTTTATCCATCAATGGTAAAAACGGCCAAAACAGCTTTAGGTAATTCAGGCATAAAAGTAGCATCGGTGGCAACAGCATTTCCCAGCGGCCAGGCTCCACGTGATGTAAAAATAAGAGATACAAAATACGCTGTTCAAAACGGTGCCGATGAAGTGGACATGGTAATATCAAGAGGCAAATTTTTAGAGGGCGAATACAATTTTGTATTTGATGAGATTGCTGCCATTAAGGAAGCCTGCGGCGATGCAAGGTTAAAAGTAATTTTAGAAACCGGCGAACTGGTAACTTATGACAAGGTTCGCAGGGCAAGCGATTTAGCCATGTATGCCGGCGCCGATTTCATAAAAACTTCTACTGGAAAAATTTCGCCGGCAGCCACCATGCCTGTTACTTTAGTAATGCTGGAAGCCATACGGGATTTTTATTATAAAACCGGTAAAAGAATTGCCATGAAACCTGCAGGTGGTATTTCAAAAGCAAAACTGGCTTTGCATTATTTAGTGATGCTTAATGAAGTGCTTGGCGAAGAATGGATGAATAATGAATGGTTCAGGTTTGGCGCCAGCAGCCTGGCAAATGATATACTGATGCAACTGATGAAACAGCGAACAGGTGTTTACCAAAGTGCAAATTATTTTTCAATAGATTAAACCCATTTAAGGGTTAAAAATTTTAATGGTTTAATAATTATTTGCCATTGAATAAACCCAACTCTTAAACTATTAAACGATTTAAACGAAAGAAATGGCAACAAAAAAAGGCAATACAATAAAATTAAAATTCGATTCTGCCAGAAATTTAGCTCCTGCACCCGAAAGTAAAAGTGCTGCTAAAATAAATTCGCAATACGATCTGTTCATCAATGGCAAATTTGAAAAACCTTCAGGAAAAAAATATTTTGCCAGCATCAACCCGGCAACAGAAGAAAAATTATCAATGATAGCCGAAGCTAATGTTGCTGATGTAAACAAAGCTGTAAAAGCTGCCAAAACTGCTTATGATAAAACCTGGAAAAAAATGCCGGCAGCAGAAAGGGCAAAATATATTTACCGTATTGCAAGAATGATTCAGGAAAGAGCCAGGGAATTTGCCATCATAGAAACACTGGATGGAGGCAAACCCATTCGTGAAAGTCGCGACTTTGATGTACCAACAGCCGCTAATCATTTCTTTTATTATGCTGGCTGGGCCGATAAATTAGAATATGCATTCCCTAATAGAACCACATCGCCGTTGGGTGTAGCAGGCCAAATTATCCCATGGAATTTCCCTTTACTGATGGCCGCCTGGAAAATTGCACCTGCACTGGCTTGCGGCAACACCGTTGTTTTAAAGCCTGCAGAAAATACTTCGCTCACTGCTTTAAAACTTGCTGAGATAATTCAGGAAGCCGACCTTCCACCAGGAGTTGTAAATATTATTACCGGCGCAGGAGTTACCGGTGCAGCTATCGTTAATCATCCTGATGTAAATAAAATTGCATTCACAGGAAGTACTGAAGTTGGAAAAATTATTCAGCGTGCCATTGCCGGTACCAACAAAAAAGCCACTTTGGAACTGGGTGGTAAAGCTGCCAATATCATTTTTGATGATGCACCTTTAGACCAGGCTGTTGAAGGGGTTATCAACGGCATCTTTTTTAATCAGGGTCATGTGTGTTGTGCAGGTAGCCGCCTTTATGTACAGGAATCTGTATTTAAAGAAGTAGTTCGAAAATTAAAAGACAGATTAGAATCCTTAATTGTTGGAGACCCTATGGACAAGAATACTGATATTGGTGCAATTAATTCAAGAGAACAATTAAACATCATCAATAATTATATAAAGATTGGACAGCAGGAAGGTGCAGAAATGTATCAAAGTTCTGCTAATCTTCCTAAGAAAGGTTTTTATTGCAGACCAACCATCTTCACCAATGTGGCACAAAGCAACCGCATTGCTCAGGAAGAAATTTTTGGGCCGGTATTAGCAATACAAAGTTTTAGAACCGATGATGAAGTGATTGAAAAAGCCAACAATACACCGTATGGACTTAGTGCAGGTGTATGGACGGATAAGGGATCCAAAATTTTTAACATGACTACCAAATTAAGAGCGGGTGTTGTTTGGGCAAACACATTCAACAAATTTGATCCTTCCTCTCCTTTTGGTGGATATAAAGAAAGCGGATATGGAAGAGAAGGTGGTTTGCATGGGTTATCAGCTTATGTTAATATAGTTTAAAATGTTGCAGAGGTTTAAAAGGTTCAAAAAGTTGAACCAACCTCTTAAACATTTCAAACCTTTTAAACTTTTTAAACAATTTGTATGGCGAATACATTAGAAAAACGACTTGAAGTTCTAAAGACTTACAAAATTTACATTGGCGGACAATTCCCCCGTACTGAATCAGGCAGGTATTATATGGCGACTAATAAGAAAGGCGAAAATCTGGCCAATATGTGCCTCAGCTCCCGGAAAGATTTTAGGGATGCTGTAGTGGCTGCAAGAAATGCTTTTGGCGGATGGAGCAGCAGGGCAGCCTTCAACCGTGGGCAAATACTTTATCGCATTGCCGAAATGCTGGAAGGCCGTAAAGAACAATTTATTGATGAGTTGATGAAACAGGATTCGAACAGAGTACAAGCCGAAAATGAAGTAAGTCTTTGTATTGACCGCTTAATTTATTACAGCGGTTGGTGCGATAAATTTCAGCAGCTATTTAGTACTGTAAACCCTGTTGCTTCTTCGCATTTTAATTTTTCATCGCCTGAACCTACCGGTGTGGTTGCTGCAATTGCTCCTCAACAAAGTTCGTTACTGGGACTGGTATCATTAATTGCCCCGATTATTGCCGGGGGCAATACATGTATTGTTCTTGCATCAAATGCAAAACCACTTTGTGCAGTTACATTTGCCGAAGTACTAAACAGCTCTGACTTGCCTGGAGGAGTGGTAAATATCCTCACCGGTAAAGTGGCAGAACTTGTACCCTTTTTTGCCGACCACATGGATGTAAATGCAACTGTTTTTTGCGAAGCAGACGCAGCAACACAAAAAATGATAAAAGAAAAATCGGCGCTGAATGTAAAAAGGATTGTGTTATATGATAAAGTGAAATGGCAAAATGAGGAAGGACAATCTCCTTATTTCATCATGGACTTCCAGGAAATAAAAACTACCT
>DAOLYC010000009.1:0-17854 GCA_035425605.1 Ferruginibacter sp. | reverse complement strand
ATATTTATTGCCACCCAATGCGGTTGCATGTGCTGCAGGATCGGTAGAACCCCAGGTGAATTTAACATACTTCCAATCGGTTGGGCCAGTACTTAAATTGGTAATTACACCAACATGCACATAAACGTTATTTGAATTACCGCCTTCGAAATTTAATAACCCCTGGTTGCCTTTTGTACAATCAACTGTAAAATTAAGTGAAGTATTATCAGTTGGAAATTCGGGAGACCAGTTTAACAAACGTTGGCCGTTTACAGTTAAGCCGCATAAAAGTACCAGGCAAGAAAATATAACTTTCCTCATGTAGCATGCAATTTAATGTGTAAAATAAACACATTATAAACGTAAATCCAAAAAATACACAATAGAATTTTCAAAAATTTTGTCAACAGATTATTTATTGTATTTTTAGCAGCGTGTATTTTTTACACAAATAGCTATTAATCAATTAAACGATTGCCATGACAGGAATACAGGCTTCCTCTAAACCCAATCTTAGCTTATCGCAGATCATCAATATGAGTGTTGGCTTTTTTGGTATCCAGTTTGGGTGGGATTTGCAGCGAGCTAATATGGGACCAATTTATGAACACCTGCATGCACACGCAGATGATATTCCATTATTATTTTTAGCAGCACCATTAACTGGGTTGATAGTACAACCAATTATTGGTTACATGAGCGATCGTACCTGGCACCCCACTTTAGGTAGAAGACGACCTTATTTTTTAATTGGTGCAATATTAAGTGCCATTGCATTGGTTTTTATGCCACATAGTAGTGTACTGTGGATGGCTGCTGGCCTGCTTTGGGTGATGGATGTTTTTGGTAATGTGGCTATGGAACCATTTAGGGCATTTGTTGCAGATAAACTAAATGAAGAACAGCGTACGCAGGGTTTCATCATGCAAAGCCTAATGATAGGTTTGGGTGGCAGTATCGCATCGGCATTGCCGTGGATGATGACAAACTGGTTTAATTTAAGTAATACAGCTGCCAGTGGAATTATACCAGATAATGTTAAATGGAGTTTTTATATTGGTGCGATTTTCTTTTTAACAGCTGTATTATACACAGTGTTCACATCAAAAGAATATCCACCGGAAGATAT
The DNA here is from genome assembly GCA_035425605.1 of Ferruginibacter sp. GTDB lineage: Bacteria > Bacteroidota > Bacteroidia > Chitinophagales > Chitinophagaceae > Ferruginibacter. Next base: position 16,743 of record DAOLYC010000009.1, on the reverse strand, counting down.
TGGCTTTAAAGAAAAAATAAAAGAATCTAACAAAGGATTTGGTGGCGGTATAAAGGAAATATTTGATGCCATTATCAACATGCCCAAAAAGATGAAGGTACTTTCTCTAGTTCAGTTTTTTACCTGGCCGGGATTATTTTTAATGTGGTTTTTTTACAATACAGCTGTTGCCCATAATGTTTTTCATGCTACAAGCGAAACCGATCCTTTATATGGTCAGGGTACAAATTTTGGCGGCCTCACACTTGCTTTTTACAATGTTATTACTTTCTTATTTGCATTTGTACTTCCTTACATTACAAAAAAACTGGGAAACAAATTAACACACAGTGTTTGCTTATTGGCAGGTGCCATCGGTTTAATAAGCGTTGCTTTTGTAGAAAATAAATATATGCTGTTTGGATGTATGACGGGTGTTGGTATTGCCTGGGCAAGTATTCTATCAATGCCTTATGCCATGCTAAGTGGTGTTCTGCCTCAAAATAAAATAGGTGTGTACATGGGAATATTTAATTTCTTTATCGTGTTGCCCGAGATTATTGCTTCGCTTGGTTTTGGATGGATAATGAAAAATATTTTAAATAACGATAGGCTGGCCGCAGTGCAAATTGGTGGTGTACTGATGGTCATAGCTGCTTTAATCTGTTATTTTTTTATCAAAGAAAAAGAATAAGATTATTTTAAAGCCAAAAATTTTGCAAGTTACTTTACACCAAAAGCTATTAAAATTTTATTTTCAAAAACTGCTGTATTAAACCAATTATAATTTACTCATGAAAAAAGTTTTTCTTATAGTTTTTTGTATTTATTTAAGTTCAGTTAATGTTTTTGCCCAAACTGATTCATATAATTGTTATCCTACCAATTGGTGGGTAGGAATGAAGTGGAATAAGCTTCAGATTATGGTACATGGCGAAAATGGAAAACATGTTTGGACCGATAAATCAACAGTGAAAATTGATTACCCGGGTGTAAAACTTGTAAAAATTAATAAACCCGAAAACAAAAACTATATTTTTCTTGACCTTGAGATTGCTGCTAATGCAAAACCGGGCATATTAAAAATTGATTTTGTTTTTATTGATTTGAAAGATTGCTTCTCTCTTAATTATGAATTAAAAAATCGCCGTAAGGGTAATGGTTCTTTGTTTGCAAAAGGTGTAACTGCTAATGATTTTATTTATCTTATCATGCCCGACAGGTTTAGCAATGGCGATGAAAGTAATGATCGTGTTGCAGGCATGAGAGACCGATCTCTCAATAGGGATACTGTTTTTAACCGGCATGGTGGCGATTTGCTGGGTGTACAAAACCATCTTGAGTATTTATATAAATTGGGTATTACAACCATCTGGCTTAACCCTGTAATTGAGAATGATATGCCCAATCGTACCGAGCATGGCTATGCATTTACCAATCATTATAAAGTTGACCCCAGGCTTGGTGGCGATAAAGCATACCAACAATTGATAGATGCTATTCATGCAAAAAACATGAAAATTATACAGGATGCTGTTTATAATCATGTGGGGCTGTATCATTTTACAGTGCAGGATATGCCTATGAAAGACTGGCTGCATCAATGGCCAACCTATACAAATACTACTTACAAAGATCAAACTTTGTTTGATCCGTATGCAAGTAAACAGGATGTAAAGCAAATGGAAGATGGCTGGTTTACTCCTCAAATGCCCGACTTCAATCAGGATAATCCTTATGTGGCCAATTTCTTAATTCAACATGCTTTATGGACGGTTGAAAATTTTGGAATAGATGGATGGCGTATTGACACTTATGCCTACAACGATCTTGAATTTATGAACCGATGCAATAAAGCATTGATGGATGAATATCCAAAGATTACTTTGTTTGGAGAAACTTGGGTACATGGAGTTCCTAATCAATCTTACTTTGTACAAAACAATTATAATATACCTTACAAAAGTAATCTGCAGGCCGCTACTGATTTTCAAACATTGTGGGGTATTACCGATGCTATGACGAAAGATTTTGGATGGACAGAAGGCATTAACAGGTTATATACCACACTTGCCCAGGATTTTGTTTATAAAGACCCCACAAGAAATGTTATTTTCCTCGATAATCACGATATGTCACGCTTTTACTCTGTGGTTAACGAAAATATGGATAAATATAAATCGGCATTGAGTTGGTTGCTAACCTGCCGGGGCATTCCTCAAATGTATTATGGCGATGAGCTGGCAACAACAGGTACAACCAGCCCCAGTGATGGTTATGTACGGCTTGATTTTCCTGGTGGCTGGAAAAACGATTCCGTAAATAAATTTACCATCGAAGGCAGAACACAAACTGACCAGGAAATTTACCAGCACCTGGCCACTCTGGCTAATTTTAGAAAAAGTTCATCGGCATTAACTACAGGTAAGTTAATGCAATATTTACCAGACGATGGATTGTATGTTTACTTTCGTTACAATACCGATCAAACTATTATGGTGGTGATGAATACCGCAAAAACAGATAAGAAACTGAGTATTGGTAATTATGCAGAAAGAGCCGGTGAGTTTACAAAATTTAAAAATGTAATTACTAAAGAAACCGGGGCACTTACCAATTTTACTATTGGTTCATATAAAACTGTAGTGTACGAATTACTAAAGTAAAATTTTAATTGTGATGTTTAAAAATCGGTTTTCATATTTAATTACTGCAATATTAATTGTAGCAATTTTTAGTTGTAATACAACTGAACGCTCAATTAATAAAGATGATACAGTTTGGAATAAACAAACAAATATTTACGAAGTAAATCTTCGTCAATATACCGCTTCGGGTTCATTTGCAGATTTTGCAAAAAGCCTTCCGAGACTAAAAGATATGGGTGTGGAAATTTTATGGTTTATGCCTATTACACCCATTGGTATTAAAGGTCGTAAGATGTCAGAAACTGATTTGGGAAGTTACTATGCCGTTAGAAATTACAAAGCAGTTAATGAAGAATTTGGAACAATGGATGATTGGAAAAAACTAGTAAAAACTGCACACGATTTGGATTTTAAAGTGATTATCGACTGGGTTGCCAATCATAGCGCCTTGGATAATCCATGGGTAAAAACACATCCCGATTTTTATACTAAAGATTCAACAGGCAAATTACTTTCACCTTTCAACTGGACTGATGTGTATAAACTTAATTACAAAAACAATGTATTGCGTGATAGTATGATTGCTGCTATGAAGTATTGGATAAATGAAACCGGTATTGATGGATTTAGGTGCGATGTGGCCGAAGAAGTACCACAGGACTTTTGGAAGCAATGTATTGATTCGTTGCGGAAAGTTAAAAATGTATTTATGCTGGCCGAAGGTGAAAAGCCCTGGCTGCATGATGCAGGTTTTAACACAACATATACCTGGCAAAATATGCATTTGATGAAAGAACTGTATGCAGGAGAAAAATCACTAACTTATTTTGATTCTGTGCTTAATCATAATATTTCCATTTACCCCAAAGATGCTTCCAGGCTGTATTTTACATCTAACCATGATGAGAATAGCTGGAACGGTACAGAATATGAAAAATATGGCGATGCAGCAAAAGCGTTTGCAGTATTTACGCAAACAATTTTTCAAAGCATACCCCTTATTTACAGTGGGCAGGAAGAACCCAATAAAAAACGCCTGCAATTTTTTGTAAAAGATACTATCCAATGGAAGCAGTATGCATTGGTGCCATTTTATAAAACACTTTTAGCATTGCGTAAATCAAACCCGGCGCTGGCTTATGATGCAGCGTATAAAAAACTGAAAACATCTAACGATAAATCAGTTTTTGCATTCCTACGCCAAAAAGAAAATCATAAAGTGATGGTTGTTTTAAATTTTAGCAACCAGCCTCAAAAATTTTCTATAAATGATAGTACCATTAATGGTGAGCCGGAAAATATTTTCTTAGGCAAACCCGAAAAAGTTACTTCAACAGAATTTTTTTCCCTGGAACCTTGGGGATATGTTGTATATGATTATAAATAATAGTTACATTCTTTCTGGCACTGCAATACCCAGCAACTGCATACTACTTTTTATAATATTGGCTGTTAAAAGTGCAAGTTTTAAGCGTAACATCTTTTTCTTTTCTGTTTCGGCTTTGGCAATGGAATGTTCGCTGTAAAACGAATTGAATGTTTTGGCTAAATTGAAACTATAATTTGCAATTACCGATGGGTTATGTTCGTTGCAAGCTTGTTCCAATATAGCAGGATATTGTTCTGCAAGCACTATCAATTCTTTTTCTAAAGGTAAAAGCATTTCATCTGAAATATTTTCCACTATCTGACATTCATTTTTCCTTAAAATACTTTTTATTCTAGCGTAAGTATATTGTATAAATGGCCCGGTAAAGCCATGAAAATCTATACTTTCAGCAGGGTTAAAAACCATTGTTTTTTTAGGATCAACTCTCAACAAATAAAACTTCATGGCGCCAAGACCAATGGTTTTGTACAATTCTTCCAGTTCAGCTTCTGTAAAATCCTGTACTTTACCCAATTCTTCAGTATGTTGTTTTGAAGTGGTTATCATCTCTTCAACTATGTCATCAGCATCTACTACAGTGCCTTCACGACTTTTCATTTTTCCTGATGTAAGTTCTACCATGCCATAGCTTAGATGAAAAATATTTTCGGCATTAGGCATTCCTAATTTTTTACAAATCAGTTGCAGCACTTTCATGTGATAATTCTGTTCGTTTCCTATCACATAAATACTTTGGTCTATTTTGTACTGTTCATACTTTTGAACAGCAAGGCCAATATCCTGCGTTATGTAAACTGATGTTCCATCGCTGCGCTGTACAATTTTTTCATCCAGCCCATCAGTAGTTAAATCAATCCAAATACTGCCATCGTCTTTTTTATAAAAAACATTTTTTTCCATGCCTTGCTTCACAATATCTTTCCCTAAAAGATAGGTGTTGCTTTCATAATAAATTTTATCAAAATCGGCACCAATATTTTTATAGGTAACATCAAAACCGGCATATACCCAACTGTTCATTTTTTCCCAAAGCTCAATCACATCCGGTTTTCCGGCTTCCCAGTCCAACAGCATTTGTTGTGTTGCCTTCATGATGGGAGCTTCTTTTTCGGCCTGCTCTTTTGTTTTGCCTGTAGTCATAAGTGCAGTTACTTCATCTTTATAGGCATCATTAAATTTTACATAATAGTTGCCTACAAAATGATCGCCTTTAATACCAGTACTTTCGGGTGTGGCGCCATTTGCAAATTTTTGCCAGGCAATCATGCTTTTACAAATATGAACACCACGGTCGTTTACTATACAGCTTTTAACAACATCGTATCCATTAACTTTTAAAATTTCAGCATAGCTCCAGCCTAAAAAAATATTGCGTAAATGGCCAAGATGTAAAGGTTTGTTGGTGTTAGGAGATGAATATTCAACCATCACTTTTTTACCATTCATTTCTTTTTTACCATAACAGTTGTGGTTGTAATTTTTGTTAAGTAAATCAATCCAATAATTATTGGTAATAGTCAGGTTTAAAAAACCTTTAATGATATTAAAGCCGGTATAAACTTGGGGATATGATTTAACCAGGTGTTCACCCAATTGGTTACCAATGTCATTGGGTGATAATTTTAACGACTTCACCAGCGAAAACAATACTACGGTATAATCACCATCAAATTCAGGTTTGGTTTGGTTTATCTGAAAATCTTTTTCTGTAAAAGATTGATTGTATAAGGTAGTTAAACTATCTATGGTATTCTTTTGTAAACTGCTAACTATTGACATGGCGCAAAGATAATTAATAAGAGTTTGCGGCATATTGTTTCTGTAAACGGTTATACTGGTTTAGTGAAATGATAGTTCTGTATTTCAGGCCATCTGTCAATAACAAACTACTAATTTAAAATACTCAATTCCCTTATCTTTGCACACTTTTTAATACTATGATAAGTGCAAATAATATAACGCTGGCTTATGGCAAGCGTATTCTTTTCGATGAAGTAAACATCAGTTTTACCAAAGGAAATTGTTATGGTGTAATTGGCGCCAATGGCGCCGGAAAATCAACTTTCCTTAAAATAATAAGTGGCGAAATAGAGCCCAATAAAGGCACTATAGATATTACCCCAGGTGAGCGGATGGCCGTTTTAAATCAAAACCAATTTGCTTTTGATGAAGTAACTGTTTTAAATACCGTGATGATGGGCCACAAAAAGATGTGGAAAGTGATGCAGGAAAAAGATGCTTTGTACAGCAAAGAAGATTTTACAGAAGAAGACGGAATAAAAGCTGGTAATTTAGAGCACGACTTTGGCGAAATGGGTGGATATACTGCCGAAAGTGATGCAGCAACGCTGTTAAGCGACCTGGGGGTTAAAGACGAATTACATCAGATGCTGATGAAAGATATTGCCGCCAATATTAAAGTAAGGGTATTGCTGGCACAAGCCATTTTTGGAAACCCCGATATATTATTGTTAGATGAACCTACCAATAACCTGGATGTGGAAACTATAAGTTGGCTCGAAAATTTTTTGGCCGATTATCAGAATATAGTTTTGGTGGTAAGCCACGACCGTCACTTTTTAGATGCAGTTTGTACGCATGTGGCTGATGTTGACCGTTGTAAAATAAAAGTGTACACCGGTAACTATACTTTTTGGTACGAAAGCTCTCAACTGGCTGCACGCCAACTGAGCGATAAGAATAAAAAGATGGAAGATAAGCGTAAAGACCTTTTGGATTTTATTGCTCGTTTTAGTGCAAATGCTTCTAAAAGCAAACAAGCTACATCTCGTAAAAAAGCATTAGAGAAATTAGTTATTGAAGATATTGAACCTAGTAATCGTAAATATCCGGGAATAATTTTTAAACAGGAAAGAGAAGTTGGTAACGAAATATTAAAAGTAGATAACCTGGCTTATTCTATTGATGGAAAGAAGATTTTTGACCGTATTAAATTCGATATTCAAAAAGGGGAGAAGATAGCATTTATTAGCCGTGACCCATTGGCCATGACCAGTTTTTTTGAAATTATAAACGGTAAAGCAAAGGCCGATAGTGGAACTTTTGAATGGGGAACAACTGTTACAACTGCTTATCTTCCCAACGATAATACCGAATATTTTGAAGGTAGTAAATACAACCTGATGGATTGGCTGCGTCAATATGTGCCACCAACAACCAAAGATGTTGATGAAGATTTTCTGCGTGGATTTTTAGGTAAAATGTTGTTTAGCGGCGATGAAATTTTAAAGAAAACAAATGTACTTAGCGGAGGAGAAAAAGTTCGTTGCATGATAAGTAAGATGATGCTGCAAAATCCCAATGTGCTTATATTAGATGAACCAACCAATCATTTGGATTTGGAAAGTATAATTTCATTTAACGATAATATGATTGCGTATAGTGGCATTATTTTATTAACCACTCACGACCATCAGTTTATGCAAACCGTTTGTAACCGTATTATTGAACTTACACCCAAAGGCATGATAGATAAATTGATGACTTACGATGAATACCTGGCAGATGACAGGGTTAAGGAAACAAGAGCCGTACTATATAATTAATTGAGAATTTAACTTCATAACTGATAGTTTGCCCAAAAACAACATCATAACATTCATTGATTTTTTTTACCCGCCGTTTCGCAAATTAATGCCGGAACAAACTTTTAGGTATGCAGCTTGTGGTGGCGCCAACACATTACTTGGGTTAACACTTTTTAAAATCTTATTGGAGTATGCATTCAAAGGTCAAAATGTAGAACTGGGTTTTTACACATTAAAACCACATAATGCAGCCCTTTTTATAACTTTCTTCGTAAATTTTTTGGTTGGTTTTATATTAATGAAGTATGTAGTATTTGTAGATTCAAATTTAAAAGGAAGAATACAATTATTCCGATATGGCCTTGCCTTTGTATTTAATCTTACCCTCAACTATTTCCTTTTAAAAATATTTGTAGAAGTACTTAACTGGAAACCATTTTTAAGCCAGTGTATTACAACTTGTATTATTATAACTATCAGCTATTTAAGTCAGAAGCATTTTAGTTTTAAAGTAAAAAAATAAGGAAAATGAACCTTGTTTCTGCCAAAATTTCACATATAGTTTCATTGGCATAATCATTGCCATTTCTACATCAAACATTAAAAATTTTAATTTATGGGAAAGATAATAGGAATAGATTTAGGTACCACCAATAGTTGCGTTTCGGTAATGGAAGGCAACGAGCCGGTAGTAATTGCAAATGAAGAAGGCCGCCGTACAACCCCGTCGGTTGTGGCTTTTCTTAAAAATGGCGAGCGTAAAGTAGGAGATCCTGCCAAGCGCCAGGCCATCACCAATTCTCAAAATACCATCAGCAGCGTAAAGCGTTTTATGGGGCGCCGTTTTGATGAAGTAACAGAAGAGATTAGCCATTGGAGCTATAAAGTAGTAAAGGGTGACAATAATACGGTTCGTATTGACATAGATGGCAGGCATTATACTCCACAGGAAATAAGCGCCATGGTATTACAAAAAATGAAGAAAACGGCAGAAGATTACCTGGGTCAGGAAGTAACTGATGCAGTAATTACTGTACCTGCATATTTTAACGATAGCCAGCGCCAGGCAACTAAAGAAGCTGGCGAAATTGCAGGGCTAAATGTTCGTCGTATCGTAAATGAACCAACAGCCGCAGCATTGGCTTACGGATTAGATAAAGGTGGCAAAGATCATAAAATTGCTGTGTTTGATTTGGGTGGCGGTACATTCGATATTTCGGTATTGGAATTAGGCGATGGTGTATTTGAAGTGAAAAGTACCAATGGCGATACACACCTGGGTGGCGATGACTTTGATAAAGTGATTATGGATTGGTTAGCCGATGAATTTAAAAACGACGAAGCCATTGACCTGCGTAAGGATCCATTAGCATTACAGCGTTTAAAAGAAGCATCAGAAAAAGCAAAAGTTGAATTATCATCATCAACCGAAACAGAAATAAACCTGCCGTATGTAACCGCCGTTGATGGAGTACCCAAGCACCTGGTTAAAAAATTAACCCGTGCAAAATTCGAATCGTTGGCCGATAAATTATTCGACCGTTGTTTAAAACCATGCGAAACCGCATTGAAAGATGCAGGTATGAGTACTTCTGAAATTGACGAAGTGATAATGGTTGGCGGTAGCAGCCGTATTCCTAAAGTGTTGGAAATAGTAGAAAAATTCTTTGGAAAAAAACCAAACCGTGGTGTAAACCCCGATGAGGTTGTAGCAGTAGGCGCTGCCATACAAGGTGCCGTTTTAAGTGGCGATATTAAAGATGTATTGCTGTTGGATGTAACGCCGTTAAGCCTGGGTATTGAAACCATGGGTGGTGTTATGACAAGGTTGATTGATAGTAACACAACCATTCCTACAAAAAAATCTGAAACATTCTCAACTGCCAGTGATAACCAGCCCGGCGTGCAAATTCATGTACTGCAGGGCGAAAGGCCAATGAGCAGCCAAAACAAAAGCCTGGGTACTTTTAACCTGGATGGCATTCCACCGGCACCAAGAGGTGTACCACAAATTGAAGTAATTTTTGATATTGATGCCAATGGTATTTTACATGTTACAGCAAAAGATAAAGGCACCGGAAAAGAACAAAAGATACGTATTGAAAGTGGTAGCGGCTTAAGTAAAGAAGAAATTGAAAAGATGAAGAATGACGCCAAAGCCAATGAAGAAACGGATAAAAAAGAAAAAGAAAAAGTTGAAAAAGTAAATGCAGCCGACAGCCTCATCTTTCAAACAGAAAAACAACTGAAAGAATATGCTGATAAAATTCCTGCAGATAAAAAAACAACTATCGAATCGGCTTTAACCAAATTAAAAGATGCACATAAAAGCCAGGATCTTGCATCCATTGAAACAGCCATGACTGAATTGAATGCTGCCTGGACAGCGGCCAGTGAAGATATGTACAAAGCTACTCAAGAGCAACAAGCCGGAGCACAACAGCAGGGTGCCGATACCGGAAGCAATGGTAATGCCAACGATGCTAATAACGAAAGCAAAGTAGAAGACGTACCTTTTGAAGAAGTGAAATAAACATTGAAGATTTTATAGCATAAGAGAATCCTTCTCAATAGATCCTATCAATTTTTTTTGATAGGATTTTTTTATGGCCTTCAGCTAGCGGGATGTGATTACTTTAATAGTATTTACAATTTTTACTTTGAAAGTTTTTAAACGAAACTTTCAGCGTAAATCATTTAATTGGTTTTATCTTTTTAATTCTTGCTGTATATTTTATTTTTAAAAAGTAAAGGTTATTTTTTAAACAAATAATTATCCTCCAACCACTATCCTCATTCCTCCCGGGCCACCGCCATTTTGCATATCTTTCATGGCTTTTAATTCTATATCTTTTGATATTTCAAATTCTTTGTCTGCTACTTCTTTATCAATAACCAGTTTGGTTACCTGTACGGTCATCTTTCTGCCCCGGCTCATATTTTTTTCATACTCCATTGGAAAACCATTCAAATCTTCCATTCCGGTAGGTTGGGCTATGGCTGTCATAGCGGCAAAGCCGCCTAAACTTCCGCCAGTGCTGCTGATGTGCTGTAGTTTAAAATCGGGGCAATACCAAACAACTGTTGTATCGGTCTTGTTGTTAGCCCTGGTGCCAATAACCAACGCTTTTTTACATGTATAACCTGCAATCTTTTTCGACGCATCTATATATTCTGTTTTAAAAACAGTTGCTGTTCTGTTGTTTCCAAATGAAAACTGCTGGTTTCTGCTTTGCATCATGCTGTCTATACGTTTAGCCATTTGTTCCTGTTCTTCATCAGTTGCATAATACCCGGTTTTTTTACCCATTATTTCCATAATGGTTGTGGTTATTTTTTTTGCATTGTCTCTTATTAAAGTTGTACGTCCCATATCGCTTTCTGAAAAAGTTTTTACCATTTCATTTTTAAGGGTAGTAACGGTTTTTGTTTCTCCGTCTCCTCTGTTAAATCTTATCGTTCTCTCCTGGCCATCTTCAGAAGTAAAAGTTCTGGATTGTTCTTCTTCTCCTTCAGGAGCTACAATGGTTGTTTTTGTAGTGATGGTAGCCTGGCTGATGAGTTTTGGTTGAGCAAAAACTGCAGAGGCTGCAAATATGAAAAACAAGGAAAATATAATTTTCATACTATAATTTTTAAACAAGATACGAATTGCTTCGTATTATAAACAATATTCTTTTATTTTTTATAAATTTTAACTGTAAGTTTTTAATGAGTGTTGATGCTATTTTTTAAAACTTTCAAGCCTGAAACCGTTGGCATCAGCATATTTTTGTTGAGCAAGCTGTATTGCATTGATAGCATCTTTTTTTTTGATAGTAATATCTACAAGATTAGTCATTGCTGTTTCTCTTTGTTCTTTGGTAGAGGCTTTACCATAATTTTCGTAACCGATGTACATGCTTTTTATAAATTCAAAATAACGTACACAGGCTTCTTTAAAATTTTCCGCTTCTTTAGCATCAGGTGCAGGTTCGTTCCTAACTTCCTTAATCTTACTGTTAATCAATTCCACCATTTTTTCACCAGCAATAGCAATACTGTCATATTGCTCTTTATCCATATAACGTTTTACATTTTCTTCGGTTTTGGTAATATCCGGTAACAGGCTTTTTTCTTTTTTAACAAAATCCTGGCTGTAGTTAAAAGCATCTTTTGATTTGCAGGAGGCGATACAGACTATGATAGCAAATGCAATAAATATTCTCTTAGGCATGATAACTATTTATACTTAAAAATAATATTATTTATGTATAGAAAATAGCCCTACTTAAGTAATTGCATAAACTGTGTATAACTATGCCAATTTGCTGTAAAAATTCACAATTTTCTATAGGTTCATTACTTTATATTTGCCCTCTTACATAAAATATAGAAAACCGTGCGTTTAAAGAGTTTAGAAATTAAAGGATTTAAAAGTTTTGCCGATAAAACCGTACTTAATTTTGATGAAGGCATAACCGGGGTGATAGGCCCCAATGGTTGCGGTAAAAGCAATATTGTTGATAGTATTCGCTGGGTAATTGGAGAACATAAAATAAGCAACCTGCGTAGCGAAAACCTGGAAAGCCTGGTATTTAATGGTAGCAAAACCCGTAGCGCCAGTGGTATTGCCGAAGTAAGCCTTACGTTTGATAATACAAAAAACCTGTTGCCTACCGAGTTTAGCACCGTAACAGTTACTCGTAAATATTATAAAAGCGGAGAAAGTGAATACCGGTTGAATGATGTGGCTTGCCGCCTTAAAGATATTCATAACCTGTTTATGGATACAGGCGTGAGTAACGATAGCTATGCCATTATTGAATTGGGCATGGTGGATGATATAATAAAAGATAAGGATTTTAGCCGCCGTAAAATGTTGGAACAGGCAGCAGGAATCTCTATATACAAAACCCGTAAAAAAGAAGCTAAGTTAAAATTAGATGCTGCCGAACAGGATCTTGCCCGTATTGAAGATTTGCTTTTTGAAATTAATAACCAGTTAAAAAGCCTCGAAAGCCAGGCAAAAAAAGCCGAGAAATATTTTGAGATAAAAAAAGAATACAAAGAAGTTAGTATAGAACTGGCTAAAGCTGCATTGGAAGGTTTCAATATCACTTATCACGACCTGAACGAAAAACAAAAAAACGAAGTTGATAAACGTATTGAACTGGAAACTGCTATTGCTAAAGAAGAAGCATTGCTTGAACAGGAAAAATTTGGGCTAATTGAAAAAGAGAAAGCCCTGCAAAACATGCAACATGCATTTAATGAAATGCTTGATGCAGTACGTGGCAAAGAAAACGAAAAGAGCCTAAGTGGACAACGGTTGCAATACTTAAAAGAAAGAGAAGCCGGGCTTCAGGAATTTTTGAAAAAAGCCGAAGGCCAGTTAAAGGGACTTGATGAAAGTATTCAATTTACCGGAAACCAAATTAGTGAAGACGAAATTCAATTGCAGGACTTTGAAAGCAAACTGGCCAACCTTAAATCCGCTGTTGAAGAAAAACGAAAAATATTTGATGATAAACGCAGTCTTATTGATGAATTGCGTAAACAAAACCAGGTAATACAGCGAGACCAGTTTGAGGCAGAAAAGAAAGTAGCTGTGGCCGATACGTCTATCCAAAATTTACAACGAACTGTAACCCAAATAAAAGAAGAAAAAACACAAAGACAAAACCAGTTACAACAATTACAGCCAGAAAAGGCATCTAAAGAGGTTGATCTGGAACAAAAGAAAAAAGAACTGCAACAGTTGCAGGATCATCACGAATTTACCAAAGTACAGATTCTGCAAACGCAGAATAAAATGGAAGGCTTACGCAATGAACTGGCTGCAGAAAGCCGCACATTAGACAGCAGGAAGAATGAGCATGATTTGCTGAAAAGCCTAATTGATTCCATGGAAGGCTACCCCGAGAGTGTAAAGTTTTTACACAACAATCCTGCCTGGAACTATACTGCACCCTTATTAAGCGATATTATTTATGTAAAAGAAGATTACCGGGCAGCTGTTGAAAATGTACTGGAACCATACCTGAATTACTATGTTGTTAATAATTTGGAAGAAGGTTTACGAGCCATTCATTTATTGGATGAAAACAAAAAAGGAAAAGCAAATTTCTTTTTGCTGGATAAGTTTACCGATATTGAAAGTAGCCAGCAGCCCAATGGAACCATTGCAGCATTGCAAGTGGTAGAAATTGACAACAGGTATGCAAATCTTGCCAAACATTTACTGGGTAATGTATTTATTGCTGAAAATGAAGACGCCTTACACAACAGTAATGGAGCAGTGATACTGGAAAAAACAGGTAAATATGTAAAAGGAAAGTTTTCGTTAACAGGCGGAAGCGTTGGTTTATTTGAAGGAAAAAAAATTGGGCGTGCTAAAAACCTTGAAAAATTAATTGAAGCAATAACCTCACAATAAATTATTGTTAATTCTTTAAAAACCGCCATTCAAGAACATCACAGCGAAGTGATAGCTTATAATGAGCAGTTGAATGAAAATGCCATTAAACAGGTTCAGCAGGAAATTAATAATCTTACCAACTTGGTCTTTTCATTGCAAAATAAGATTGAAAACCTAACGCATTTAGAAGAAACTAGTACAGCAAGAATTGCCGAACTGGAAAAGCAACTGCAAAACAATCAAAACGAAATAGCCAGTACCAGGGAGCTGTTAGAGAAGTTTAATAACCAAATTAAAGAACTTGCAGAAAGGATGCAGTTGATTGAAAGCGATTATGCATCTGCCGAGGAAGATTATAATAAAGCCACCAATACGTTTAACGATAGTAACCTGCAGTTTACAAAACAACAAAGCAAAGTTGTATCCTTAAAACAAGAGCTTGAATTTAAATCAAATCAACTGAATGATTTGAAAATTCAAATACAAAACAGCAATACACAACTTACAGAAGCCACTGCAAATATTGCCGAAACTGCTAACCAGTTAAAAGAACTTGAAGCATTGGTTATTACCATGCTACAAAACAAAGAAAGTGAAGAAAAAGCGTTGAACGAAGCCGACCAGTTGTATTACAATCTTCGAAATGCCCTTACTGAAAAAGAAAGTGAGCTAAAGAGCAAGCACAAATCAAAAGAAGGAATTGATACTTTACTTACAGAAATAAAGGATAAGCTTACAGATTTAAAACTTCAGCTTGCAGGTATGAAAGAGCGTTTGAATGTTGAGTTTAAAGTTGATCTTGATGTTATAATTGATGAGCCAAGAACAACCGATACGCCACTTGAAGAACTAAAAGAAAAAAATGAAAAACAGCGTAAACGTCTTGAAAATATTGGAGAAATCAATCCAACAGCAATTGAAGCTTATACTGAGATGAAGAAGCGTTACGATTTTATTCTGGAACAAAAAAACGACCTGGTAACTGCAAGAGAAAGCCTGATGCTAACCATTCAGGAAGTAGAAGCTACCGCCAATCAGCAATTTTTAGATACATTTAATAAAGTAAGAGATAATTTTCAGAAAGTTTTTAAAGCATTGTTTACCGAAGATGATATGGCAGATATGATAATGGTTGACCCGGAAAACCTGGCGGAAACAAATATTGATATCATTGCCAAGCCAAAAGGTAAACGTCCTTCATCAATTGGACAGTTAAGCGGTGGAGAAAAAACATTAACCGCAACTGCCTTACTGTTTGCTATTTATTTAATAAAGCCTGCGCCATTTTGTATTTTAGATGAAGTAGATGCACCGCTTGATGACGCCAACGTAGGTAAGTTTACACAGATGATTAAAAAATTCAGTGAAAACAGTCAGTTTATCATTGTAACGCACAATAAAATGACCATGAGTGCGGTGGATGTGATTTATGGTGTAACCATGCAGGAAGCTGGTGTAAGTAAATTGGTACCTGTTGATTTCAGAAGCCTTAATTAAACTTATTTGGAAATTATTTTTATAAGCGGCTAAATTTACCGGATTTACTGTTAGATTTCATGGATGAATGAAGAAGCATTATTGTATACATTCTTGTCTTCATTAAAAAATTACAGCTATGAAAAAAAATATTTTCATCTTCTTTTTATTTATTTCCTCATTTTCTTTTTCACAATTACCCTGTTCGAGTCTGGAGTTCCGGAAATTTGATTTTTGGATAGGCAAATGGGAAGTATTTGGCGTTAAAGGAAAAGCAGGGGATAGCAAAATTTCACTAATATTGGATAGTTGTGTAATCCTGGAAGAATGGACCAGTACAGGTATGCAGAAGGGGTTGGTTTTTTCTGGTAAGAGTTTCAATTCGTATAATACCGCAACTAAACAATGGCAACAAACCTGGACCGACAATACCGGCAATACCACAGAATATCTGAGGGGAGAAGCCGGAGAAGGAAAACTAGTTTTTTATGCCGATAAAGTAACCGGCCCCGGAGGCAGGGCTTTTATGAGGCGCTTAACATTTACCAAAATCAATGAAAATAAAGTAATGCAGCTTGGCGAAAGAAGTGATGATACCGGAGCTTCATGGGTTAAGGAATTTGAATTGGAATACAGAAGAAAAAATGGGTAATTAAAGGATAATGTACTGAAAAATAGTATTCCGCCACTGTAGCTGTTCTCTCTTTCAAATTTATTCTATTAAAATTATAAAGCCTGGTTCTTTGCCGAATCGGGCTTTTTAATTGTATATTGTATTTGCGTTTTAAATTTTTAAGCAGCTATATATCATCATACAGTATTAAACAATTAAAACAATTATTATGGATGCATCATCAATCATCATTATTTTAGTTTTAGGCGCTGTTGCCGGCTGGCTTGGTGGGCTGGTTTTTCAGGGCGGAGGACTTGGGTTGATAGGAAATATTGTGGTAGGAATTATAGGCGGTTTTATTGGCTATTGGTTGCTGCCAAAATTAGGCGTGCAAATAAATACAGGTAAAGGCTGGCTAAATTATATTTTAACAGCAGCTATTGGGGCTGTGGTATTGCTGGCATTAGTAAATATTATTTTTGGAAGAAACAGGTCTTAAGTGCAGGTAATTTAATTAATCCCAAACTAATTTTCCTATTCTGCCACCACCACCAGAAAGATAAACGGCATTACCTTTTTTTGCTTTGCGTACCGCATGAAAACTTTCTTTGCTAATCCAGGCCCAGTGTTGCCCTTCATCTGTACTATAATCCACTCCATTTAATCCGCAGCAAATCCAGTTTTTCTTT
>DAOLYC010000008.1:0-18905 GCA_035425605.1 Ferruginibacter sp. | reverse complement strand
TTTTGGTTTGCACTGGTACAGGTTGTTCCTGTTCTTTTACTTTTATGGGCCTGATAGATTTAAAAGATACCGGCTTTGCTGTTTCAACTATTTTTTTTTTAGAAACTACGCCATCAGTTTCTATCATTTCAACAGCTTGCATCAAATAAGTAAGTTTAATGATGGCTAACTCTACATGTAGCCTTTTGTTCCTGGCTTGTTTATAATTTATTTCTGCTTCGTTAACCAGGTTTAAAGCAGCAATTAACCAACCCGTAGATATTTGTTTGGCAGCCTGCAGGTATTTTTGTTTAAAATCATCGGCAACCTCCAATAATATTGCCGCTTTGGCATCTTTACTTACCAAAATATTTCTTATAAATTCGCTGTAGCCTTCCAATAAAATATCGCCTTCAAAACCTTTACGGTTAATTTCATCGTACAACAGCATTGCATCACTTAGTTGTTGCTGCTGCATACAATCCAACATTTTAAAATAATAATCTTCATCTAAAATATTCAGATGCTCTAAGGTGTTTGCATAATTCAATTCGCCATTACTAAAGCTTACTATTTTATCAAGTATGCTTAAAGCATCTCTTAAACAACCTTCGCTTTTTTGAGCAATAACATGCAATGCTGCCTTCTCAGCTTTTATATGTTCTTTATCGCATATTTCCTGTATATGCTCAATGGTATCGTTAATGGTAATGCGTTTAAAATCAAAAATCTGGCAACGGCTTAAAATAGTTGGCAGTATCTTATGTTTTTCGGTGGTTGCTAAAATAAAGATTGCATACGGTGGAGGTTCTTCCAGGGTTTTTAAAAATGCATTGAATGCTGATGAACTTAACATGTGCACCTCATCTACAATATACACTTTGTATTTACCAGCTTGTGGTGCAAAACGAACCTGGTCAACCAGGTTGCGTATATCATCAACCGAGTTGTTACTGGCTGCATCCAGTTCATGAATATTTAACGAAGTGCCGGCATCAAAAGTTTTGCAACTGTTACAGGTATTACAAGCTTCGCCATCGGCTGTTTGGTTTTGGCAGTTAATGGTTTTAGCCAATATCCTGGCGCATGTTGTTTTGCCCACACCTCGTGGACCGCAAAATAAAAATGCATGTGCCAGTTGATTATTCTTTATCGCATTTTTTAGAGTTGTTGTTATATGCGATTGCCCCACCACCGTAGAAAAATTTTGTGGCCTGTATTTTCTTGCCGATACTATAAACTTATCCATACGCTGCTAATTTCGGAAATCTAAACCTTAAAACAGAATTTGTTTTTTCCCTTTAAAAAAGATGTTATAAAAAACATTTTAAGGAATAATTGCTATTAATTAAAAAAGTAGTAATATCAATCAAATACTACATCTACGCTTGTAAACATGCTGTATCGTTTACGACAAAATCGGATGCCGCTTAAACTCCTTATTTCTATCAAATAAAAAGCGGTAGGTGGCCAGTTGGCGGCTGCGAAAAGTATCTCCAAAATTTTCGGCCACGTTTATCATTTTGGGGTTAAAATCTCCAATCCATTGCATTTCATAATCGATATAATTAAAAGGTGGCGCCTGAACCAGCTTTCTACATTCGCCAATAATATACGAATCTATACCCTTGCCCTGCCACTCGGGTACTATGCCAAATACCAATCCAACAAATTTATTTGCCGGCATGAATTTTTGACGCCAAACAAATTCAAGTTTTTGTAATAAGCCAAATTTGCCATTAAAATGTTTAAAGTATTGGTTTATATCGGGCAGGTTAATAAACATGGCAATAGCTTTTCTTTTGTAGTATGCAAAATAAACCACCTTTTCATCTAAAACGGGTTTCATTTTTTTAAACATTATCAACACCTGATCTTTATTCATTTGCTTTAATCCGCCATGGCCTGCCCAGGCTTTATTATAAACTTCAGTAAAATCTTCCGCATATTTTTCCAGGTTATTTTTTTTGATGGTTTCCATGCTTATATCCGGGTTAGCTTCGTGAACAGCATGACGATCCAGCGTTTTTTGTGCTATGGGTTTTTGAGCTACAAGGCCAAAACATACCTGGTTAAAAAAAACTTTGAATCCATAATTTTCGAAAAGCTGTACATAATATGGCTGATTATAATTCATGCAATACAGTGGGGGTACAAAACCTTCAATTATCAAACCCCACCAACGATCCCGTTCACCAAAATTAATGGGGCCATCCATGGCTTCCATATTTTTTTGAGTAAGCCATTGTCGGGCAGTATCAAATAAAAGGTTTGCTGCATCCTGGTTATTAATACATTCAAAAAAGCCAATACCACCTACTGGTACATCATCACCTTTGTTTTTATATTTTTTGTTGATAAATGCAGCAATACGGCCAATTAAATTTTCTTTTTCATCTTTTACTACCCAGCGTACTACTTCTCCAAAACGGAATGCTTTATTTTTTTCCTTATCAAAAACATCATTGATATCTTTATTCAAAGGACGTATCCAGTTATTATCGTTTTTATTGATAGCAACAGCAGTTTGTATAAACTCGTTTGCAGTTACTTTGTTTGTTACCTGAATAATTTGCATGATAATGATTAATGCACAAATCTAAGATTTTAAGATAGAATGGAGTAAATGAACCAAAGGAAGTATAGCTTAAATATGCATCACATTATTTTGGCTGCATGTGCATTGTGCGGCTGAAAAGTGTACCAGCAAAGCATTAATAAAAGACTGGCAAATTTACTATCCAACAAAGATTTTGTTTTATTAATACCGGTTTTGATGGTTTCAAAGCTGCATGTAAGCAAATTATTTTTCATTTCTTCATCAAATAAAAAAAGTTCTCCGGTATTATTGCGATCGAAAATAAAAGAATATTTTTTCCCTTCCAGTTCCACAATGCCTTTTCCGCTGCCTGATTTGTCTTCTTTTATCTTTCCCAATTTAAAGCCATATTCATTTCGTATAAATTTTTTTGGAGCAAACAACCCTTTCTTATCAAAAGAAAACATTCTTTTACCAAGACCACTTACCATTCTTACAAAATCGGTTTTTTTACTAAATGAAATGTTGGCAAGTTTATTTCCATCATCCCATAATTCAAAACACTCGCCATTAGAATTATTATTTGTGGCAAACCATTTCATTTTAACATGCTTTAATTACAACGTGAAATTACTTTTTTATAATATTGAATTTCTGTTGTGCAACAAAATGTGCTTTAAATGTGCATAGTAAAAAGCTCTCTTTATTTGCAATAAAAATTAACATGTATATAAAAAATATGGATGCTATAAGTCTTTTATTTTAAGAAAAAAATCCCCGGTTTTAAGCAGGGATTTTGCCGTGGTTGCACACTGGCACAGATACGCTTCACACATTGGCTGAGCATATCTGCGCCAGTGGATATTAATAAAGAAAAGTTTTTTAGAACTTTGTCCATGTCTTCCACCAGGTATCGCCTACTGCACAAGCTCCTTTATAACTTACCGCAATAAAGTCGTTAGCTAATTTAAGATTTGAAAAACTTGCTCCAGATGCAGCAACAGAACCTATAACAGGGTTAAAGTTGGGTGCATGGTAATTGAAAGGCGCTATAAGGCCAACATCAGAATGATTAGTAATGATACTATTTCCGTAAGCTGGAGAATTAAACCATGATAAAATAGTAGCTGAAGTGTTTGCAGTATTGGGTACATTGGTATTTGAACCTAAACTGTATAAAACTGGTTGGGGGCAACCTGCAATGATTGTATTTTGAACATATAATGATGTTGGTATATTATTATCGGTGGGTACACCTTTAGTAGCATCAATATACAAACCAACCGGGTAACCCATTATAATAGAGTTGAACAACGACATGCTTGAATTTCTCCTTATTTGTGCCGCCCAAACAAATAAATTGTTTCCTGTATTATTTAAAGTAGCCTTTGGCCCCATTACTGTCATATTGCTAAACACCGCAGATGTTTGTGGCAATAATGAACTTCCGTTGGCATCATTATCACTTTCAAAAGATTCGCTTTTTGAAATATCGGCAATGGCCGAATCTCTTAAAGAAATTCCAAACTGTACTTTTCCACTATACCCGTTATCTGTATCAAAATCGTCGTCTAATGCACTATATGAAATTAAATGTTTACAGTTTACAGTGCCGCCAAACCATTCAAATGAATCATCATTTGCATAAGAAACCTGTACATAATCAACTATGGTTTGGTTACCTACTCCACCAAATGTTAAACCGTTTATTTCTTTATCAGGCAAAAATGCATACCCTGCATATTCAATACGTACATACCGTAAAATGCCGCTATTATCTGCAGGGTTTTGTGCCTGAGATGCCGGCGTACCATACAAACCCAGTCCATCGCTGTTATTAATACCACCTTCAATTTCGCCAACACCTGCAACACCATTAAAAGATGCATTGGTTGGTGCATTGCCTAAAAGAACAAGGCCAGCCCAGTCGCCCCGTTGTGCTGTTGTTTCTTCCGATGTAAAAATAATGGGCTTATCTACTGTGCCATCAGCAATAATTTTGCAGCTTCGTGTAATTATCAATCCACCGTTTTTTCCTTTTTCACCAACAATTTTTGTTCCGGGTTCAATAGTTAAAATTGCGCCGTTTGTAACATACACAAGCCCACGTAATTTGTATGTGTATTGAGCTTTAAGTGTTCGGTTTTCGCTTATTCTTCCTTCCAGAATGGTGTTTTCTGTTGTACCGCCGCCGGTAACAATGGTAGTGTTTTTGCCATCTACTTCAATTTTGCGACAGCTAAGTGAAGTAGTTACTAATAATACACTGTAGAGAAATATTTTTTTCATGTGTTGTTTTTTAAATTTATTTTAATGTTAGTTTATTGAATTAAAAATTATAGCCGAATGAAATACTGAAACTGCTTCCGTATTTTCTTTTGATGGCATAAGCATCTGTGTTTTTATCGTATTTTTTATTGTTATTTAAATCAGTATAAAAAACAGCTTCTTTATTTATCATGTCTGATATGTTTATTTTTATTTCGCCTTTATTTTTTAATGCTTTTTTTACAATTTGAAAATCAAGTATGGGGCGTGGGTTTTCCCAAATTGGAGGCTGATCGCTACCGCCCACAAATGCAATCCTGCGGCCAATCTGGTTAAAAAGTAATGTAGTGTTAATACCGTATTGCACCAGGTCGTATTGAATGCCAGCATTTATTAAATAAGGACTTTGTCCCTGCATGGATCTATATTCATTCTGGCCAATACCCGACACCCTGTTATAGATATAAGAAATATTAGCCTGTACTGTAAAGTTTTTTAGTGTATGATTAAAATCAAGTTTCTTTCTAAATTCAAACTCTGCACCAAAACTGTTTGCTTCCCGTGCGTTTAAAAAATTATATGTGCTGGCGCCACCGGATGAAGGATTGAAATATGCTTCTATCGGCTTATCAAAAAATTTATAAAAAACACCCATTGTAAATAACTCACCGCCTCTTGGATATAACTCATACCTTAAATCAATATTCGTAATTTTTGTTCTGATTAAGCCTGAATAACCGGCTACTGTGGCACCTAAATCAAAATCGTAAAACTGAAATGCACTTAACTCTCTAAACTCGGGCCGAATAATCGTTTGCGATCCAGAAAGTCGGATGTTTGTGTTATTATTTAATTTATAAGTTGCATTTACCGCAGGTAAAAAATCGGTAACTCGGCTGTGTATATGCCGGGGGTCTTCTTTTTGCATACTGCCTATTACCTGATCAAAATCTTCCACCCGTAACCCCCAAACAATACGTATGTTATTGATAAACCGATTATCAAACTGTAAAAAGCCTGCATTTAAAATTGAATTGGCAATATATCGGTAACTGGTTCCGGCCAGTTCGTTTAAAGCAAACTTATTATCAGTTCCATTTCCAAAATTTTCGGGTGCAAATATTTTATCGGGTGATAAACGCAGCAACTCTTTATTTTCAACAGACATGTAAAAGGCAAATGGTCTCGAATTAAACAGCCTGTCTTTCACTTGCAAAAAATATCCTGTTTTAAATGCTTGTTCTCTATTACCAATTTTAAACTCTTTACTTACATCGGCAGCAGCAGTATAGATGTAATCATTTAAAAAACCATAGTAACGGCTTCCGCTTTTTTGTGATGCGTTTGATGCGCCAATTAATGCTATATATGTTGAGTTGGCATCAAAAGGATTTTCCTGTACATATTGCAAACGGCGTTGGTCGGGGATATACTGATCAAGAATATTAAAACTTCCAAACCAATTTAGCTTGGCTTTATATTTTTTGAAATTATGTTCGCCAGATAGTTGTGTATTAAAAAATGTATTTGCTTTAAATGCAAGTTCCGATGCTAAAATACCATCACCATCAATTGTATTCCTGGGTGCATCAAAATCTCTTCCGCTTCTTAAAGTGATAAAATTGGTTGTATTAATATTCAGCAGGTTTTTAAATGATAACTTACTGCTATTGCCCAGTTGTAATGTAAAATTTGCCAGCGCTCCAGCCAATATATCCTTACTGTACTTGCTGTTATTATATGAAAAACTAAGATTAGCAATATTATTTTGAAATGTGTTAACCTGGTTTTGATAAACCGTTCTTTTATTGCTGTGGTTGTAATTTATTGAAAAAATTGCAGCCAGTTTGTTTGTATTGCCTAACCTTTTATTAAAACCGGTACTTATCGAAATACTTTGATTTAATGCAGGTGTAAAGGTTGAATTTTTCTTATCGGCACTCCATATATTTTCAAATGCCGATGCATAAGCGGTTTTTTTCTGCTGTGATAAGTTTGCAAACTGAGATTTTGTTGGCAGGCTGGCTGGTAATCCTCTTGTACCATTATCAAATCCTAAAAAATCGGTGTTACTACCTTTGTAATCATAAAAATCTTTTCCAATGGTTTGCGAATTAAAGCCTGTACCCAAACTAATGCTGAAGAAATTCCTGGCGGGAACATCTTTCGTGTTTACTTGTATTAAACCGCCTGCCCACTCGCCCGGCAATTCGGGTACAAAAGATTTATTGATGATGATATTATCAATCATCGAAGAAGGAATAATATCAAAACTAAAAGTTTTGCGATCGGGCTCGGTGCTGTTTAGCAACACACCATTCATCATTGCCTGATTGTAACGGTCGGCCAAGCCCCGTACAACAAGGTATTTACCTTCCTGTATTGATGCGCCCGGCACTCTTTTTAACACCTCACCTGTGTTTTTATCAGGCGATCTTTTAATAGCTTCTGCACTAATAACCTGTGCTACCACTGCCGCATTTCGCTGGTAAGTAATAAGTGCAGCGGTTGTTTCTTTACGTGCTGATGCCCTTACCACTACCGCCTCTTCTGTTTTTGTTGCCCTTTCTATCAATATATAGAGGTTCGTTACTTCGCCAGCTTTAACTTCTACATCAGTTATTTCTTTTGTTTTATATCCAATAGAAGTAAACCTGATAGTATATTTATTTCCTGTTTCAACAGTTAAAATAAAATAACCATCCATACCTGTTGATGCTATTGCTTTATCTCCATCAATTGATATGGAAACCCCTGCAACAATATTACCGGTTGCCAAATCAGATACTTTTCCTTCAATTTTTCCGGATTGTGAAAAAGCGCTGATTGTGAATATTAAAAATGTAAAAAGTAAAATTGGCAGCTTCATGCTATAAATATTTTATGCAAAAAGACTACAATCATGTTATCACAACATGAATAGAAAGTTACCCTACTGTTAACTATATATTACCGCAATGTTAAGCATTGAAATTAAAACCTGAAATGAAGCCTGCAAGTGAATATGTTATCTTTTAAATCGTTTACATAATCGGGTAGCTGTGTTTTTTCATTGGTTATCTTATCGTACCATAAAACAAGCCTTAGGTTTTCGTTAATATAATAAATGTATCCAAAACCTAGTGTTGAAAATTTAATATCGGTGGCATTTAATGCAGTGCCGGGTTTGCCTATATCTGTAGCCTTTACTTTACTATTGGGGTCGTACCAATCGTATTTAATTACAACCTGGTGATGTTTGTTAACTATGTTTTGTAAAAAGTAAAAATAAGCGCCATTAAATTTTCTGATATAATATCCATCATTACCGGTAAGTAAAGCCGGTGGTGTTTCAGAATTATTGAGTGTAGCTGTTTGGGTACCAAATATATACTCGGCCCTCAATTCGGTAGCGCCGTATTTATGTTTAAATTTTATCTGCACATCGGCACCATAATATTTTCGTGGAGCAATTTTTCCTGTGTTGGTAGCAGATGAGTCAATAATAAATGTTTTACCAAAACTGTTATTACCGCTTTTGAAAATGTATTTAGTGTTTTGTAAAAAACCTCCATTAAGATATGAAGCTCCTGCACTTATTGTAATTTTTTTTGAAACCGGGTAAGGTTTTAAAGCCACCCTGCTTATAAAATCTTTATGACTATCAAAATCTGCACTGGCGGCTAATCCCTGGCCATTAAATACACCGGCATCAATTTTTAAATAACGTAATGGATGATTTTCAATACGAGGTTCAAAAGATATCATGGCGCCCAAATCTCTTTCTGTTTTCATCAAAATCTGGCTCATTCTTCCTCGTTCGGGTGTTTCCCTGTCGCTTGATGAAAAATTAAGCTCGTAGCTAAATGGCCTGGCAAACATTCCTGCAGTTAGGGCAAATAACTTGTATTTGTTTTCAAAAATGCGGCCCCATAAATCACGTATAGCCACTCCTCTTTCTGTTCCATCTATCTGAAAAGCAAATTGTACCAATGGGCCATTCTCTTTTGCAAAATGTACATAATCAATTCGCACACGGCTACGTCTAAACATAAAACGATTATTTACTTTTGCGCCAAAATCGCCACCAGCATAATTTTTTACTCCCTTTGATTGCGCCACCTGAAATTGCGGTTGTATATAACCACTTAAACGGATATAATTTAATTTTTTATTGATTGATAGTATTCCCTTACCATTGTCTTTGGTTGAATCTGCCATATCCATTAAAAACTGGGCCTTTGTAATGTTAAAACACATTATCAATAATAGCAATAGTATAGAATTCTTTATCATTCAATAAATTTAAAAGCAAACTTAATAAGAAATTAATGTTACATCAATGTTATGTAATTATTACCTTTTTAATTAAGTAATCAATAAACAACCGATATTTATACTTTTGCCAAAATATAATTCTTATGGGACTAAATACCGTATTAAAGATTTTTTTACCTAAAGACAGGGTATTTTATCATTTATTCGAAAATGTATCGGAAGTTTTGGTTCAAATGGGTGATAAGCTTAAAGAATTAATTAATGAACCTGATTTTGACAAGCGTGGAAAACTAATAAAGGAAATTGAAGACCTGGAGCATGTTAATGACGATTACACACATACTATTTTTACCGAACTGGGTAAAAACTTCATTACCCCTTTTGACCGGGAAGACATTCATTACCTGGCTTCTTCATTAGATGATATTGCCGACTACATTTATGCAACAGCAAAAAAAATAAACTTTTACCGGGTAAACCCAAACAATGATATGGGTTTTAATAAAATGGCCGACCTGATTGCTATTGGTTGCAGGCAAATAGAAATAGCTGTTAAAGAATTGCGTAACATGAAAAATATGCGTTCCATTACAGATGCATTGGTTTCTATTAACAGTGTGGAAAACCAGGCCGATGATATTTTTGATATGAGCATTGAACGCCTTTTTGCTACAGAACCTGATGCTAAAGAAGTGATAAAGAAAAGAGAGATTTACCAGGTAATGGAAATTGTAACAGATAAATGTGAAGATGCTGCCAATGTTATTGAATCAATCATTGTAAAGTATGCATAAATAAACAGGCAGACCTGTACATTAAAAATACTATGACTTTTCTTGTAATAATTATCGCCTTAGCTCTCATCTTCGATTATATCAATGGCTTTCATGATGCTGCAAACTCAATTGCAACAGTAGTATCTACAAAAGTATTAACGCCAACTCAGGCAGTGCTTTGGGCGGCCACTTTTAATTTTGTGGCTTTTTTCATTTTTAAAGATCATGGCGTTGCCAATACTATTGCAAAAACAGTAAAAACTGAAGTGGTAAACGGACATGCCATGATGGTAGTTATTTTTTCTGGTTTGCTGGCAGCCATTTTTTGGAACCTCTTTACCTGGTGGTTTGGAATTCCCTCTTCATCATCGCATGCCTTAATTGGTGCTTTTTCTGGTGCAGCCATTGCTTACGGCGGATTTAGTACCGTAAACCCCGACCCCGTTATTAAAACTGTTGCTTTTATTTTTCTGGCACCAATAATAGGAATGATCATTGCTTTCATCATATCCCTGTGGTTTATCAATTCATTTAAAAAAGGATGGATGCCCAGGATTATAGCATTAATAATATTTACTTGCGTAGCTTTATTTCTATATAAGAACCTGGAATTAGATCCAACCAAACTAAAATCACATTTTGAGTCTTACACCCTAAAAGTTATTTTTTTTGGCAGAAATTTTAAATGGATATTGCTTTGTTCCATACTGGTAATCATGGCTTGTTTTACATTATTCTTAAGCAGTTTAAATGCAAACAGGGCCAACACCTGGTTTAAAAGATTGCAACTTGTTTCATCTGCAGCATTCAGTATTGGCCATGGTGGTAACGATGCTCAAAAGGTAATGGGCATCATTATGGCGGCTTTAATTGCTTATGAGCCCAATCTGTACACACTCGATCACATGGTATGGTGGGTACCGTTAGCCTGCTACTCTGCCATTGCATTGGGCACCATGAGTGGAGGCTGGAAAATTGTAAAAACAATGGGTACCCGTATTACAAAAGTTACTCCATTTGAAGGAGTAGCCGCAGAAACTGCAGGCGCCATCACTTTATTTGTTACCGAAGCACTAAAAATTCCGGTAAGTACCACACATACCATTACAGGTTCAATCATTGGCGTAGGCGCCACCAAACGCTTATCGGCAGTACGCTGGGGTGTAACGGTAAATTTATTATGGGCCTGGGTACTTACTATTCCGGTTAGCGGTTTACTTGCAGGACTTTGCTATTTTATTGTGAGCAAAATATTTTAATGAATACTTAAAAACGTTTATAAAAAATCACCTATGCAAATGGGTGATTTTTTGTTTTCTTTGCAAAATGAACAAGATATTAGTTACCGGCGGCTGTGGTTACATTGGGGCACACACCATTGTTGACCTTATTGAAAATGGGTTTGAAGTTATATCGGCAGATAACAACAGCCGCAGTAATGAAAACATTTTAGATGCAATAGAGAAAATAACCGGTAAAAAAGTAAAAAATTATAAGGTTGACCTCTGCATTTATGATGATACTGTTGCCATCTTTCAGGAAAACCGGGATATAGCAGGTATTATACATTTTGCAGCTTATAAATCAGTTGGAGAATCGGTAAAAAAACCGTTGCTATATTTTGAAAATAATTTAAACTCTCTCATCAATATTTTAAAATGTGCTGATGAGTTTGCTGTTTCTAATTTTGTTTTTTCATCTTCCTGTACTGTATATGGTAATCCCGATAAAATTCCGGTAACAGAAGAAACGCCTATGAAAGCTGCAGAATCGGCCTATGGCGCTACCAAACAAATGGGCGAACTGATAATTCGTGATGCTATAAACAGTAATAATATAAAAGCAATATTACTACGATATTTTAATCCGGTTGGCGCCCATCCATCGGCATTAATTGGCGAATTGCCATTGGGCAAACCCGAAAACCTGGTACCTGCCATTACACAAACTGCCATTGGCAAGTTACCCATGATGCAGGTTTGGGGAAATGATTATGATACTCGTGATGGTAGCTGTGTTAGAGATTATATTCATGTTTGCGATATTGCCCATGCCCATATATTAGCGCTTAATTACCTGTTACAAAATAAAAATCAAAGTAACTGTGATGTGTTTAACCTGGGAACCGGAAACGGCTATACTGTACTGGAAATAATTGATGAATTTGAAAAAGCAAGTGGTACTAAACTAAATTATAAAATTGGGCCTCGCCGGCCAGGCGATGTGATTGCCATTTATGCAAATAACGATAAAGCCAAAGAGCTACTTGGATGGCAACCAAAATTTAACCTGCAGCAAATGATGGCTACGGCCTGGCAATGGGAACTTAAGTTAAAAGATGATAATAAAATAAATATACCAGGTTCTGCCAATTAATGTAATCCGAAATAAATAAACCAGCTATACCAGCACTGTATTACCAACTGGTTTTTTATATTCGATTGTTTAATATTTTGTGAGCAATTTTTTCAATCTCATTTGCCAGCCTGCCAATCTTTCTTTTACTTTGCGGCAATTCTTATTAACGTTTCAAATATATTTATTTATCATGCTTAACAATATACAGGTTACAGGCAATAAAGACACCCGTAGTGGATTTGGTGATGGCATTTTGGAAGCTGCACGAAAAAATGAAAACATAGTAGCGCTTACAGCCGATCTTGCCGGTTCATTAAAATTAAATGGTTTTATAAAAGAATTTCCCCAAAGGTTTATCCAGTGCGGCATTGCCGAAGCCAATATGATGGGTATTGCAGCCGGACTAACCATTGGTGGTAAAATTCCATACACTTCTACTTTTGCAAATTTTTCTACCGGCAGGGTGTACGATCAGATACGCCAAAGTATTGCTTACAGTGGCAAAAATGTAAAAATTTGTGCATCACATGCCGGTCTTACCTTAGGCGAAGATGGAGCCACACACCAGATACTGGAAGATATTGGATTAATGAAAATGCTGCCTGGTATGACCGTTATTGTACCGGCCGATTATAACCAAACCAAGGCGGCAACTATGGCAATTGCCGATTACCAGGGCCCGGTATATTTAAGGTTTGGTCGTCCGGTTTGGCCAATTTTTACTAACGAAGCCGATTTTGTAATTGGTAAAGCACAGCAACTATCCGAAGGAAAAGATGTGTCTATTTTTGCCTGCGGCCATTTGGTTTGGAAAGCAGTAGAAGCTGCCAGGATACTGGAAGAAAAAGGAATAAGTACAGAACTTATAAATATACACACTATAAAACCACTGGATGTAGATGCCATTGTAAAATCTATCAGCAAAACCAAATGTGCCGTTACTGCCGAAGAACATAATATTATTGGTGGCCTTGGCGACAGTATTGCACAAACGGCAGCCAGGCATTGCCCCATTCCTATTGAATATGTTGGTACCAACGATACATTTGGCGAAAGCGGTAAACCTATGGATTTGCTTAAAAAATACGGGCTCGATACTGATGATATTGTGGCAGCAGCACAAAAAGTTATCGCCAGAAAATAAAGCATATTAAACTTTCTGATAAAAAACCAATCTCAGCTTAACCAGCAGCTTATTTAATTTAATTAAATTGCTGGTTAGAAAATGTGAGATTGGTTTTTTTATGCTCAACCACTATGACTGAAAATATTGACGATAAAGAACTGCTTGAACAGTTTAAGCAACCTGCTTTCAAAGAAAGAAGTTTTACACTCATTATAAAAAAGTACCAGGAAAAATTATACTGGCATATTCGCCGTATGGTGGTTAATCACGAAGATGCCAATGATGTATTACAAAACATGTTCATCAAAGTATGGAATGCCCTGGAAAACTTTAGAGAAGATAGTCAATTGTACACCTGGCTTTACCGCATTGCAACCAACGAAAGCCTTAGCTTTTTAGAAAAGGAAAAACGAAAAGCATCTATTTCTTTTAGTGATGTAGAAACCGGGCTAAGCAATAAATTACAAGCCGAGAAACATTTTGATGCCAATAAACTGGAATGGAAGCTTCAAGCCGCCATTCAAAAATTGCCCGAAAAACAAAGAGTGGTTTTTAACCTTCGTTATTATGATGAAATGCCTTATGAAAAAATGAGCAAAGTGCTTGATACCAGCGAGGGCGCATTAAAAGCAAGCTATCACCACGCTGTAAAAAAAATTGAAGATTATATTTTGAATAGTTAAACTTTAAGTCAGAAAATTAGTCTGAATAAGACCAATGGATAATAAAGATTACATATTAAATGAATTAAAGGAAATAAGTACGTTAGTTGCCTCTATAAAAAGGGTTAATGTATTTACTGTGCCAGATGGTTATTTTTCATTTTTACCTGCTGATATATTAGTAGGTATAAAAGCCGAAAATGGGTTAGATGCTGAAGTATTAAGCACAACCGAAAGCACCTTACCAACCGGGTATTTTGATAGTTTGGCTGGTAAAATCATGCAAAAAATAAATGCAGTACATACAGAAACAGCAACAGAAGAAATTAGGGCTTTATCGCCCATGCTGTATAGCCTACAAAACGAAAATGTTTTTGATATACCGGCGGGTTATTTTAACCATTCAACAAGCGAAATAGTAGAAAAAGTAAGGCCAAAAGCAAAATTGGTTAGGCTAAAACATAGCAGTACATTTTTTAAATATGCAGTAGCCGCTGTTTTTACCGGCGCAATGGCAATGGCTGTTTTTAAATTTACCGGTACCAGCAATAACAAAATATTGCCCAATTATGTACAAGCCGGTATGCAGATAAATGATGTGGATGGAGCGTTATCGAAAATTTCGGATGCAGATATTTTAAAATACCTGGAAGAAACCGGAACGGATGTAAAAGCAGCTATTGTTGCCAATAGCATTGATGAAAATGAACTGCCATCGCAGGATGATTATTTGCAGGATGAAAAAGCTTTAGACAAATACCTTAATAGTATAAACTTAGATGACTTGAAAAATTAAAACCAGATGAAAAAATTTTTACTCATATTATCCCTATTTACCGGTAGTTTTTTTAGTGCCATGGCACAGGATAACAATAACAACACCGAAAATACCAGGCAGGAAAAAATACAGGCGCTTTATGTAGCTTATGTAACACAGCAGTTGCAACTTACACCCGATGAAGCTCAAAAATTTTGGCCTGTACATACTCAGTTTACCACCGAATTAAAAGCCATTAAAAAAGATTTACCCGAACTGGATAAACAACAAGCCCGCCTTGATATTAAAAAAAGATACCTCGGTAGTTTTAATAAGATACTTGGCCCCAACCGAAGCGAACGTTTTTTTCGCATGGAAAGCGAATTCAGAAAAAAACTATTAGACAAGGTTAATAATAACCCCAGGCAAAACCAGCGACCAAGGCTCAAGCGTGGAGGATAGATAGTTTATAGCTTTATATTTCAACATTAAAAAATCTCCTGTAATTTTTACATTGCAGGAGATTTTTTTATGTAACTCCGGTAAGTCACTGCAACATCCGTTAAGGTAGCTAACAATTAGGTATTACCTTTGCTGAACTTTAATTATGTTTGGTAAATCAATAAAACTCCGCTCCATTTTCCTTTTATACTGGTTTTTACTGGCATACATCCTGGCAGCATTAATCTGGTGGTTTATAGCATTAAACCGCCAAAACGGGCAAATGGCTAAATACAAAACAGAGCAATTACAAAAAACTGGTAATACAAGCCAGCCGGCATACAATAAGATAAGAGAAATTGAAAAAAGGAAAACAGCACAATACCTGGGGGAAGGCATTACATTTTTTTTATTAATAATTGCAGGAGCTGTTTTTGTTTACAGGGCAGTACGGCGTGAGTTGAAGATAAGCATACAGCAGCAGCAATTTATGATGGCCATTACGCATGAACTGAAAACACCTATATCGGTAGCCAAGCTTAATTTAGAAACCATACAAAAACATAAGCTGGATGATCAGCAACGGCAACGGCTAATACAAAACACACTGGAAGAAACCAACCGGCTTAATGCACTTTGTAATAACATGCTGCTCTCATCTCAAATAGAAGCCGGAGGATACCGATTAATACCCGAAGAAACAAACATTAGTGAACTAGTTGCAAAATGCGTACAGGATTTTATCAATCGCTATCCACAACAAATAATTTCAATGCAAATTGACCCAGATATTTTTATTGAAGGCGACAGGATGCTGTTGCAGATGTTGGTAAATAACCTGATTGATAATGCTATTAAATACAGTATAAAAGAGGCGCCTGTTACAATTACATTATCAGAAAAAGATTCTTTTATACATCTTCAGGTAAAAGATGAAGGTAAAGGCATTGCTCCCGAAGAAAAAGAAAGAATATTTAATAAATTTTATCGCACGGGCAATGCAGCCACAAAAGCAGCTAAAGGTACCGGGTTGGGTTTGTTTTTAGTAAAAAAAATAGCTGTGCAGCACAATGCTTACATTACCGTTACAGATAATAAACCTTCAGGCAGTATTTTTACAGTTACTTTACACTCATCCTTAGAAAAAATATAAATAAAAATGGCAGATAAAAAATTTTCGATTTTACTGGTTGAAGATGAAGAAAACTTACAAGAAGCGTTAAAACTTAACCTGGAACTGGAAGGTTATGAAATTACCAGCGCTTATGACGGTTCAATGGCATTGGATGCAGTACAAAAAGAATTTTTTAATCTTATCATATTGGATATCATGCTGCCCGAAATTGATGGTATAACTGTTTGCGAAACCATAAGATTAAGCAACCCAGATATTCCTATACTTATCTTAAGCGCCAAAAACAGCAGCGCCGACAGGGTTTTGGGTTTAAAAAAAGGTGCCGATGATTACCTTACAAAACCTTTTAACCTGGAAGAATTATTGATAAGGGTTAACAACCTTATTAAAAA
Organism: Ferruginibacter sp.; assembly: GCA_035425605.1. Lineage (GTDB taxonomy): Bacteria > Bacteroidota > Bacteroidia > Chitinophagales > Chitinophagaceae > Ferruginibacter. Next base: position 2,215 of record DAOLYC010000008.1, on the reverse strand, counting down.
AAGTGAGCGGCTGAACAGCAAACAACCTTTACCCGAAATATACAGCTTTGGAAAAAATAAAATAGATTTTAAAGCTTCAGAAGCCTTTACAAAAAGCGGCACTAAAATATCGCTAACCAAGAAAGAGATGATGTTGCTTAAATTGCTTATTGAAAATAAGAATGAAGTGGTAACACGAGAAAAGATATTACAGGTTGTATGGGGTTATAACGTATATCCAACCACCCGTACCATTGATAATTTTATTCTCAACTTCCGTAAATATTTTGAACAAGACAGCCGTGACCCTGAATATTTTCATGCCGTACGTGGCGCCGGTTATAAATTTACAGCCGATTAAAAATGATACGTATTCAATAACTGTATAACAGTGTTTGTACGTTCATATATCTCTTTCATCTTTTCGGTATGGGCAATAGGCGTATATAATTCAAACTCTATCTCATCTATTAAATTGTACAGTTGCATGGCAGTTTCGTTAGCTATACCTTTTTTATCAACCTGTTCAATAATTTTTTTCTTATCCAGTTCTTCGGGAGCAATTGAAAATTTCTTCGACAAATATTTTTTCAAGCCTTCGTTTAAAGCCATATAAAATGCTTTTCCATCTTCTTTTAAAAGTTGTTCTTCTGCCAATTCCAACGGGTTATGCTGGCTTTCAATAATTTCTTCAATGGGTTTTTCTATTGTATTTAATTCCTCCAATTTTATAATATTTGCTTTCTTTTCTTTCCTGCTATCCAACTTTAGCCAAAAAATAAGACAAATAATTATTAGCGATGCAACAACGCTTACCACCCGTAAACGGTTGTTGAAAAATCGTGTAAGAAAATTATTTTCAGGCGCAGGATTGTCGTTGGTAACAATATTTTTTTGTTTGCCTGTACTTTTTGTAACGGTAATTGTAATGGGTTTTGATGAAACTGTCTTGTACGTTGCATTTTCACTGTCGAAAAATACAAATTCCACTGCCGGCAGTTGATAGCTGCCTGCTTTTGAAACTGTAAACGGAAATTCAAATATCTTTCTTCCGCTAACCGGAACCGTATTCTTATTAATGTTATCTGTTGCCTTCGAATCAAAACCTTCAATATCAACGGGCCAATTTACATTGGGGGCATTTATCATCTGTAAATTTCCCTGCCCACTAATTACTATGGCCAACTTGCCGGCATCTTCTGTTGTAAAAGTTTCTTTTTCAACCTTCGTAATTATATCAAATTTGCCTACTGCTCCTTTAAAGTTTACCGGTTTGTTTTGTTCGGGTAATGGTTTCACCAAAATACTCAAAGGTTTATTCTGTAAAATCACCTTATGATCTTCCATGCCTTCGGCAGGTATGCCAGCGCCAGCAAAATCTTTCAGCAAATCATTAAATAAATCTCCCTGCTGGTTTGCATACCCTGCTTTAATGAAGTGAACATTATTTTCTATTTGTGCAATTCCAACATCCAGGTTTCCCGGCATTAAAGGGTATAATTGAGCTTTACGCAATGTGTACACATTATATTCCCTGCCATTAAATTTTTCTACATGAAAATTCATATCATTAGGTTGTTGCAGGTCTATTACAGAAAACCCGTTAAAGGAAGGATTCTTTATTAAATTACTTTCGCTTTTTAAGCGGGTGTAAAGTTTAAATGTAGCCACAACAGGTTCTCCAACGTAGCAGGAATTTTTATCTACCTCGGACCTAACAAACATGTTCTTATTTATTTTATCTACCGGGTTTTCGCCTTTCTTTAAAATATAATCTTTGTATTCGGCAGGTGGCGCCGGTTCTGCAAAAGGATCAAAATTACTAAAGGGCGAAACAAAAGGAGCTGCGCCAGTATTGGCATTGCTGTTAGTAGCTGAAGCGGTTACTTTAATACTTACAGGGTTGCTTTTAAAATTTGTTCCATCAGCTTTTGCCAATGCAGATGGAATAATATAATTGCCTGTAGCTTTTGGTTTTAATACAAAACTTAAAGCAATATATTTTTTTACCACTCCTTTTACCATGCTCATACCGCTTTCCTGGTTTGGGCCACTTACAATAGTAAAATCTTTTAAGTTAGGCGGATTTATCTGCTGAACTTCCTTTGCATTTTCAACCATTAATTTTAATTGAACCAAATCATCTTTGCTTATTTCTGATGATGATACAGAAGCGGTAAACTTAACCTGGGCATTAACAACAAAGCTGGTAAATGAAAAAATGATGAAGCATATC
>DAOLYC010000007.1:0-19746 GCA_035425605.1 Ferruginibacter sp. | reverse complement strand
ACAGCTAATTATACATTTTTAAGCGGCGATGAACAAACTCAGAGCAGAGAAAGCACGAAAGACAGTTCTTATAATTATTTGTTACGCCGACCAAAAAATAGTTTTAATATGAATGTAGGTTATCAGTTTGTAAACAACTTATTTGTAAGTATTAATGCCAAAGCTGTTGGAAGCCGTTACGATGTTGGCGGATACCAGAAAGACGATGTGCAATTAGATGCTTATTTTTTACTGGGAGCTTACGTTGAGTATAAATATAAATCACACTTGAAATTTTTTGCTGATGCACAAAACATCACCAATAAAAAATTCTTCGACCTAAGAGGTTTTAATTCTATTCCATGTATGATAAATGCCGGCATAACATTTAACTGGTAAATAAACAGCTACTCAACTTATGCGTAAGCACGAAACTATATCTTGTTGCAGGTGTAATATCAATTTTGAATGCAAACCCGGCAGTATAAACCAATGCCAATGCAATGTTATTCAATTAACAGTAGAAGAAAAGGTTTATATCGAATTGAAATATGACGACTGCCTTTGTATCAATTGCTTAAAAGCCATGCAACAAGAATATGTTTTATTTAAAGAGAAACACATATTTAATAAATAAGTACATTTAATTTTTTGCTGATTATCTTTGCAAGCTAAATTCAAGTCAATGACATTTGGCGCCATTTCATTTAAAGAGATTTTAACAGTAACATTTACATTGTTTGCTGTAATTGATATGGTTGGAAATGTGCCCGTGCTGGCTTCGATGCGGCAAAAAATGGGTGGCGAAATTCGTTCATTACAAGCAACCCTTGCATCAGGCGCATTAATGATATTGTTTTTACTCATTGGTCAGCAATTCCTAAATATACTTGGGTTAGACGTACAGTCATTTGCCGTTGCAGGTAGTATTGTTATTTTTATAATTGGCCTGGAAATGGTTTTAGGGCACGAGTTTTTTAAGGCTGACGGTAACCCCAAAAGTGGCAGTGTGGTACCCATTGCTTTTCCATTAATAGCAGGTTCGGGAACATTAACAACTGTTATGAGTTTAAAAGCCAATTATGCTGACATTAATATTTTTATAGGTATCCTAATCAATTGCATCGTAATTTTTTTAGTACTTAAATCATTAAAATGGATTGAACGTGTTTTAGGCCCCAACGGCATGGTTGTTATCAGGAAATTTTTCGGTGTAATATTGCTGGCCATTGCAGTTAAAATATTTGGTAGTAATTTTTCGCATTTGGGTAGTTAATAAATGGCCTTGTAGTACAATGGATAGTATAAGAGTTTCCGAAGCTCCAGATCCAGGTTCGATTCCTGGCAAGGCCACAAAAAATATTTATGTTTTATGCTTATGTTATAAAAAGTTTAAGTCATAATTTTCTTTATAAGGGCCACTGTGAAAATCTTGAAGAGAGATTAATTCAACATAATTCAGGAATGACAGCATCCATAAGGCCTTATATCCCATTTATAATAGTTTATACAGAAGTATTTAATACAAGAGCCGAAGCAATAGCCAGAGAAAAATATTTTAAGACTTCGGCAGGCAGAAGGTTTCTAAAATTGAAGTTGGATATGTAGTACAATGCCCGCCCGGCTGACGCCAGTCAGACGGGGATAGTATAAGAGTTTCCGAAGCTCCAGATCCAGGTTCGATTCCTGGCAAGGCCACAAAAAATATTTATGTTTTATGCTTATGTTATAAAAAGTTTAAGTCATAATTTTCTTTATAAGGGCCACTGTGAAAATCTTGAAGAGAGATTAATTCAACATAATTCAGGAATGACAGCATCCATAAGGCCTTATATCCCATTTATAATAGTTTATACAGAAGCATTTAATACAAGAGCCGAAGCAATAGCCAGAGAAAAATATTTTAAGACTTCGGCTAAATATTAGGCAAACCGGAACCGCCTTTTTCATTTTCATAAATCAACTTAAATGCTGATGATGCTTTTTGTATTAAACATGCTTGTAAAATGAATTGTTGCATGTAACTATTATCACAAATGCTTATTTTTTATTTGTTCATCTTTGTAGAATCAAAAAAAACTATAATGGAGATAGCAGGTTATCTTTTATCAGCGCTTGTTGGAATTTCATTAGGATTAATTGGAGGCGGAGGTTCCATCTTAATGGTACCAATATTGGTGTATGTTTTTATGCTTAACCCGGTAATGGCTACATCTTATTCATTATTTGTTGTTGGCACCACATCCTTATTTGGTGCAATTAATAATTACCGTAAAGGATTGGTTAGTATTAAAACGGCTTTGTTATTTGGCATATCATCTATAACAACAGTTTTTATAACCCGTAAATTTATAATGCCTGTTATTCCTGAGGTATTATTTAATATAGGAAATGTAGAAGTAAAACGGTCAATGGCCATCATGGTTTTATTTGCCATACTTATGCTGATGGCTTCAATAGCCATGATAAAAGGAAGGAACGAAAATGTACAAACCGAAACTAAAACTTCTGTTAGCAAATTTGTAAATCTATTACTCTATGGAATAATGGTAGGGCTTGCAACTGGGCTGTTGGGCGCTGGTGGAGGATTTTTAATTATACCGGCATTGGTGTTGCTTTTACAAATGCCAATGAAAAAAGCAGTAGGCACATCATTATTCATCATCGCTTTAAATTCATTAATTGGCTTTACAGGCGATATTGGGAATATCAATATTAACTGGAAATTTTTAGGTATCATAACGACTATTGCAGTTACAGGTATTTTTATTGGAGGTGCTTTGGCTAAAAAAATTGACGGGCATAAACTTAAAAAAGCTTTTGGCTGGTTTGTGTTAGTTATGGGCTCTTATATCATTATTAAAGAATTGTTTTTTTAAAAACACACTAACAGGTATAGTCATACAAAGAAAAATAATCTTTGCAAACTTTATACTTTGTGAGATAAGGGATCACCATCAATAAGTTAAATTATGGAAAAAGAAGATACAGATAAATGTTGTTCATTAACATGTGATATGCTATTAGATAAAACCTATTGGAATAATCAATACGATGCTAAACTAACAGGTTGGGATTTGGGCGAAGTATCTCCACCTATTAAAAAATATATTGACCAGCTTACCAATAAAAATTTAAGAATATTGATTCCCGGATGCGGTAACAGCTACGAAGCTTCTTATTTGTTGCAACAGGGTTTTACTGATATTACTGTAATTGATATAGCGCCAACCCTGGTTGCCAGTCTTAAAGAGAAATTTGAAACAAACCCTAATATAAAAATTATTTTGGGTAATTTTTTTGATCATCAAGGGCAGTATGATTTAATCTTTGAACAAACATTTTTTTGCGCACTAAATCCATTACAGCGCAAAGATTATGTAGCAAAAATGAAAGAGCTGTTGGTATGGGGAGGTAAACTGGTTGGACTACTTTTTGACCGAGAGTTTGAACAGAAAGGCCCTCCATTTGGCGGCTGTAAGAAACTGTACAAACCCTTATTTGAAAATTATTTTAGTTTTAAAATCTTTGAACTTTGTAATAATTCATTTGTTAAGAGAAAAGGAACCGAGCTATTTATCAACCTAATAAAAAATAGCTGATAAATATCATGCCTTAATGTTACTTATGTTACCCAAAATGATAAGAACATTTACGAACTTTACAGTCTAAAAAATAAGAGATGAAAATAGAACAGATTTATACCGGATGCCTTGCCCAGGGCGCATATTATATAACATCAAATGGCGAAGCGGCTATTATTGATCCTTTGCGTGAAACAGCGCCATATATGCAACGGTTACAAAAAGATAATGTAAAGCTTAAATACATTTTTGAAACACATTTTCATGCTGATTTTGTGAGTGGACATGTGGATCTTAGCAAAAAAACCGGGGCACCCATTATTTATGGTCCAAATGCAACTTGCGAATTTGATTGTATTTCTGCAATAGACGGGCAGGAGTTCAAGCTTGGCAATGTTACCATTAAAGTATTACACACACCCGGACATACCTTGGAAAGCACTACCTTTTTATTAAAAGATGAAAACGGAAAAGACCTTTGCATATTTAGTGGCGACACTTTGTTTTTAGGAGATGTTGGCCGCCCCGACCTGGCACAAAAGGCAGTAAACATGACAATGGAAGACCTTGCAGGAATTTTATATGAAAGTCTAAATAACAAAATCATGCCATTGGCTGATGATGTGATTGTTTATCCTGCACACGGAGCAGGTAGCGCCTGCGGTAAAAACATGATGAAAGAAACGGTTGATACTTTAGGCAACCAAAAGAAAATGAACTATGCCTTAAACCAACCCGATAAGAATTCATTTATTAAAGCAGTTACCGATGGCTTGCAGCAGCCACCCGGTTATTTTGGAATGAACGTAACCATGAATAAAAAAGGCTACCAAAGTTTTGATACGGTTTTAAACAATGGTATGAAAGCACTTACTGCCGCTGAATTTGAAACAGCAGCAGAAAATTCAGAAGCCTTGATACTCGATACAAGAGGCAACGAAGATTTTTACAAAGGGTTTATTCCGCAATCAATAAATATTGGAGTGAATGGCGATTTTGCTCCCTGGGTAGGTGCTATGATTGTTGATGTAAATCAACCCATTTTAATAGTTACCGATATTGGTAAAGAAGAAGAATCGGTTACACGCCTTAGCCGTGTTGGTTTTGATAATGTGCAGGGACATTTACAAGGAGGTTTTGCAAGTTGGTTACAGGCAGGAAAAGAAGCTGATACCATTGACAGGGTTACAGCTGAAGAATTTGCCAACTCAGTAAATATTGAAACTGATTTAATCATAGATGTTAGAAAAGAAACGGAATATGCGGCAGCACATGTAAATGAAGCATACAATAAACCCTTATCGCTGATAAATGAATGGGTGAAAGATATAAATCCCGAAGAGCATTTTTTTATTTATTGCGCCGGCGGCTACCGTAGTATGATAGCCGCATCAATCTTGCAGGCAAGAGGATACAGAAACTTTACGGAAATAGCCGGAGGGTTTGGTGCTATCAGCAAAACAAATGTTCCTAAAACTGATTTTGTTTGCCAAACAAAAGTGATGCAGGTATAAATAGTAAATTTTTACGAATATATTTAGGTTGTTTAAATAAATACTATTAAAATATTTTATAAAATACATTATAATGAAAACTACAAACGCAATTGGATTAGATAAATCAAAATCGGAAAAGTTAGCTAAAAAGTTGAATGAATTGCTGGCTAACTATTCTGTTTTTTATCAAAATACAAGAGGTTATCACTGGAACATAAAGGGAGATAAATTTTTTGAGTTGCATCTTAAATTTGAAGAATTGTATAACGACCTGTTATTAAAAATTGATGAAGTGGCCGAGAGGATTCTTACATTGGGTCACTCTCCCGAACATAATTTTACGCAATACCATAAAAACGCTTCAGTTAAAGAAAGCGAAAAAGTAACTGATGGTTTAAAAGCTGTGGAGCAGATACTAGCCTCGTTTAAAACTATAATTACTATGCAGCGTGAATTATTGAACCTTTCGGCCGATGCAAATGATGAAGGTACCAATGCATTGATGAGCGACTATATTCGTGCACAGGAAAAATTAGTGTGGATGTATTCTGCTTACCTTAAATAAAATGCTCAGGCATTAGTATTGAAAAAAGCATCTACCGCCAGGCAGGTGCTTTTTACAATTGTAACCTTTGTTACGCAAGATGAGTTAATCCCAATGTAAATTTGTTCTATAAGAATTAAATTATGAAAAAACAGCTAACAACAAACTGGAACTTTATAAGATTAATCAGGTTATTGGTTGGCTTCGCAATATTGATGCAGGCTATACTGGTTAGTGATGTATTGTTTATTATACTGGGTATATTATTTACTGCTATGCCGGTTTTTAATATAGGCTGCTGTAGTACAAATGGATGTTATACGCCGGTACAAAAAAAATCGACACATGAAAATGAAATTAGTTATGAAGAAGTGGTTTAGTAAAAACATGTTATACCTGTTTGGTGGATTGATAGGTGCAATTGCCGGATTTTTTTACTGGCATCAGGTGGGTTGCATATCGGGTACTTGTATGATAACTTCTAAACCCGTTAACAGTACTTTGTATGGAGCATTAATGGGAGCGCTTGTTTTGGGATTATTTAAAAAAGAAACAAAAAAAGGAGAGAAAACTAATGACATTTAATCAAATGATACAATCGGATAAACCTATATTGGTAGATTTTTTTGCTGAATGGTGCGGCCCTTGTAAAACCATGTCTCCCATTTTGTCAGAAGTTAAAAAGGAAATGGGAGATGCCATAACAATCATAAAAGTTGATGTGGATAAGAGTCCGCAAGCCGCACAAATATACCAGGTACAAGGTGTACCTACTCTTATATTATTTAAAAACGGAAAACTATTATGGAGGCAAAGTGGTGTTGTAAATAAACCAGGCCTTATAGGAGTAATAAAAAAATTTATAAACATAGTACAATGAAAATAATGAATCTAATAAACAAGTTGTTTGTCAGTACCCCAAAAGTTAACCTGAAACAACTTATTGATGAAGGCGCTTTTTTGGTAGATGTAAGAACAGCCGGAGAATTTGCAAGTGGGCATATAAAAGGATCGGTTAACATTCCGTTAGATAAAATTTCTGCACAAATAGTTAAATTCAACAATAAAAAAAATATTATTGTATTTTGCCGAAGTGGTGCCCGTAGTGCACAGGCAAAAAATATTTTGCAACAACACGGGGTAACAAATGTTATTAATGGAGGTTCGTGGGATTATGTAAATCAATTTGTGAAATAAAAATTTCATTATAAAAGCTATTGCCAACCTTTTTAAGGTTGGCAATCATTTTAAAACTAAGTCAATAAGTTTATATGAATATAATTGAATGGATAAAACAACCCTGGCCCTGGTATGTGGCTGGCCCACTGATAGGTTTAACAGTGCCAGTATTACTTATTTTAGGCAACAAATCCTTTGGCATCAGCTCATCGTTGCGACATATTTGTGCTGCTTGTATACCTGCTAACATAAAATTTTTTAAATACAACTGGAAAAAAGAAGTTTGGAATTTATTTTTTGTTATAGGTATATTTTTGGGCGCTATTGTAGCGATCAATTTTTTGGCCAACCCCAACCCGGTAATACTGCATCCTAAACTGGCAACCGAATTGGCAGGTTTTGGAATTACTGATTATACAACACTAGTGCCTATACAAATATTTAACTGGCAGGCATTAATTACTATAAAAGGTTTTATAATGATAGTATTGGGTGGGTTTTTAATTGGTTTTGGAACCCGTTATGCCGGTGGATGTACAAGCGGCCATGCAATAATGGGCATTTCCACTTTACAAATGCCTTCGGTTATTGCCACTTGTTGTTTTATGGTTGGAGGTTTTGTGATGGCAAATTTTATTCTTCCTTTTATTTTAGCGTTATAAATAAACAACTATGCAAAAAAGTACAGAAAAAAATACAGATTTTGAAGTTCGCTCTTTAGATACCATCTGCGTTAATGAAAGCGAACTCAATCATAAATGGTATCATAATATTAAATATCTTTTTGTTGGTCTGGCTTTCGGAATAGTGTTTGTAAAAGCCGAAATCATTAGCTGGTTTCGCATACAGGAAATGTTTCGTTTGCAAAGTTTTCACCTTTATGGTGTAATAGGCAGTGCAATTATTGTTGGTATTATTTCGGTTTGGCTCATCAAAAAATTTAATATTAAAACCATTTATGGCGAAACAATAACTTTTAGCAAAAAAGAATTTAATAAAGGGCAGCTGTATGGCGGCTTACTTTTTGGTTTTGGTTGGGCCATTACAGGGGCTTGCCCTGGCACTTTATATGCACAACTGGGTACGGGTGCTGGTGTAATTGCCATAACCTTATTAAGTGCAATAGCAGGTACCTGGCTGTATGGATATATAAGAGAAAAGTTGCCACATTGATTTTTAAAATACCTTTAGAATTATGAGTACACTGCAAAATCTTGCTAATGTTTTTGAACCGGCATTATTAAAAGAGATAGGGCAGTTTGGCATCATTCAACAATTTAGCGAGGGAGATATTATTATGGATTACGGAAAGTATATCCGGATGATGCCAATAATTTTAAAAGGCACTATCAAAGTTTCGAGGCTTGATGAAGTTGGGAATGAGATTTTGTTATATTATCTATCAAGCAACGAAAGCTGCAGCATGGCATATAGTTGTTGTATTGAAGCAAAAAAAAGCGAAGTAAAAGCCATTGCAGAAGAAAGTGGGGAACTGATAGCCATACCACATATTAAGCTTGATGAATGGCTCTGTAAATACCCTTCCTGGAAAAACTATATCATGCGTAGTTTTAATGAGCGTTTTATAGAACTCCTTAAATCAATAGAAAGTATAGCATTTCATAAACTTGACGAAAGGCTCGTAAACTACCTTAAAGAAAAGCAACGGGTAACCGGCTCGTCAGTAATAAATGCATCGCATAACCTTATTGCTGATGAACTGGCCACTTCACGAGTGGTAATATCCCGGCTGCTTAAACAGTTGGAAAATGATAAAAAAGTAATCTTATATCGTAATGAAATAAAATTACTCCCTCTATTTTAAAGTCAGTTAAAATGTGGTTTATTAGTTTTTAAGAATTCTCCAAAAATTACAATTAAAAATTAGCTTAATTGAAACTATTTTTGTAACTATCAGAATCGCAAAAAAAAGCAGATAATCTTTTATCCTGTAAGTTTCAAACTATGCCAGCATACTCATCATCCAAAAATGAAAATTCAGCTATTCCACAAAAAAATACTCAGCAACATAATTTTTTTGCTTTATGGAACAAGGCATTATTAAATGCATTGCTATTGTGTAGCTTGTTGTCTTTTTTGTTTAGTTTAATTATATACGGGGTTTCTAACATTGGCTTTGCAAGCCTTGCTTTTGTAGTAAGCTTATTGATGTTTTTTGCTGGTATTTATGCTTATCATATTGCCAGTAAAAAGAAATATATAAACAAAGCTTTACCGCTTTCATATTCTGCTAACTTAGATAGCAGTGAAAATAATTTCCGCTCTTTAATTGAAAGTGTTTCTGATGCTTTTGTAGCCATTGATAAAGACTGGAGATGTACTTACCTTAATAAAAAAGCTTGCGAAATTTTAAACCGGGATGCAGAAAGTTTATTAGGAAAAAATATATGGGAAGAATTTCCCGATGGGATAAACATGCCTTTTTATGAGGCTTATCACAAAGCTTTTGATACGCAGGAATTTCAAAGACTGGAAGTGTATTATCCACCAATGGATAAGTGGTTCGAAAACAGAATTTATCCTTCAAAAGCTGGAATCACAATTTTTTTTAAAGATGTTTCTGAAATAAAAAAAATAACCCTGGCTTTACAACAAAATGAAGAAAAATACAGATTGCTGATAGAACGGGCCTCAGACGGAATTGTGATTATTAGCGTGGAAGGGATAATATTGGAAGTTAATGATAGCATTGTTGCTATGATGGGTTACGATAAATCAGCCCTTATTGGCCACCATGTAAGTGAATTTTTAAACGATGAAGAAATTAAAACGATACCTCTTCGGATAAATGAGCTCATGCAGGGTAAAAGCTTTTTATATGAAAGAAATGTTTTAAAAAAAGACGGTTCATTTTTAATGGTTGAAGTAAATTCTAAAATGGCAAGCAAACACACATTGATTGGATTTGTAAGAGATATTACAGAAAGAAAAAAAGCCGAAGAAGCCATCAATAAGCCAACAAAAATGTTTGAACTGATTGCAGAAGCAACGAATGATATTATTTGGGACCATGATTTTGTAACCAATGTTACACAGGGTAATAAAAAACTTTATAACCTGTATGGTATTAACCCAGGTGATATGGTGATTAATTTCGAAACATTCATTAGTCATATACATCCAGCAGAAAGAGAAGGCATAAGATACAGGATGAAAAAAGCAATTGAAAGTAAGGCTTCATTAGTTACAGAACTGTTTCATTTTAAAACAACAAGCGGCGAGTATAGGATATTTTACGACAGGGCAAATATCAGGTACAGCAATGATGGTACACCCTTGCGTATATTAGGCGCCATGCAGGATATTACCGATACCGAAAACTTTAAAAATCAACTTATAAAAGAAAAAGAACTTTCAGATTCTATCATCAACAGCATGCCGGGTATTTTTTACCTGTTTAATTCACAGGGAAAATATTTAAGGTGGAATAAAAACCTGGAAAACATTACAGGATTTACAAATGAAGAGATAAAAAATATGAACCCTATAGATTTTTTTATTGATGAAGAGAAAGATTTAGTTGCAAAAAAGATTGCTAATGTATTTACAAATGGGGCAGACACAGTAGAAGCACATTTCGTTTTAAAAAACGGCGAGCAAATACCATATTACTTTACCGGCCTGGCAATTAATTACGAAGGCGAAAATTGCCTGCTGGGTATGGGGCTTGATTTTTCGGACAAACAAAAAGCCGAAAAAGCAATTTTAAAAAGTGAAGAAAAATACAGGGTAATTGTTGAACATGCAACTGATGGCATTTTTATGGCTGATAACGAAACAAGATTTATTGATGTGAATACAGCCGGTTGTCGTTTATTGGGTTATACCCATGAAGAATTGGTAGGTAAAAAATTTACTGATCTTATTCCCAAAGAAGATAAAATAAGTAACCCTGTGAAACTAGAATTATTGCAAAAGGGCGAATCGGTAATTAATGAACGCAGGCTTTTACATAAAGATGGAACTTTAATTGAAGTTGAAATAAGTGCCCAATTACTTCCCGATGGCAGGTACCAGTCATTTATAAGAGATATTTCTGAACGCAAAAGAGCAGCAGAAAAAATATTACAATCGGAACAGAAATATAAACTAATGTTTGATAATAATCCACTGCCCATGTGGATGACAACTTTGCCCGGCCTGGATATTATTGATGTGAATGAAGCGGCTATAAAACAATATGGTTACAGCCGGGAGGAGTTTTTAAAACTTAATACCAGGCAGTTAAGGCCAGTAGAAGACCTGGAATATTTTTTAGCTGAAGTAGCAAAAATGCAATCAGATAAAATTAATGTAAGAGTTTGGCGACATAAAAGAAAGGATGGCTCAATCATACATGTAGAAACCTATAGTCATGAAATTGTTTATGAAGGACAACGGGCATGGTTGGGATTATCACACGATATAACAGAAAAAACTGAAGCCAAAGAACTGTTGCAAAAATCTTATAATGATATACGGGAATTAGCCTCCAGCCTGCAGACCATAAGGGAAGATGAACGTACCATTATTGCCAGGGAAATACATGATGAACTTGGCCAGCAGTTAACGGGGCTTAAAATGGATCTGCACTGGCTATCTAAAAAAATTAACAGCCACGATGTTGCCATCATTAAAAAAATGGCCGAAAGTAAATTATTGATAAATGCCACAATAGATTCGGTAAGAAAAATTGCTACCGACCTGCGGCCAAGTATATTAGATGACCTGGGCCTATTGGCAGCCTTAGAATGGCAGGGAGAGGAGTTTGAAAAAAGATCAGGCACAAATGTTACGTTTATAAATAATACTGGAGAAATAATTGTAAAACCCGAAATTGCTACAGCAATTTTTAGAATATACCAGGAATTACTAACCAATATAAACAGGCATGCCCGTGCCAGCGAAATAAAGGTTGAGTTAGGAATTGAAAAAGAGCACCTTATTTTTAATTTACAGGATAATGGTGTTGGTTTTAATACAGAAGAAATAAAAAATAAGAAAACTCTTGGCTTATTAGGCATTAAAGAACGTACCTTGCTTTTAGGAGGTACTTACGATTTTAAAAGTACCTTAGGCAAAGGTTCGGTAACAAGTATTTCTATCCCTTTAGGAGTTAAGGATAACTTACAATAAAAACTTTTTTATGTTACGCATATTAATTGCCGATGACCATTCAATTGTACGCAAAGGTTTAAAGCAGATTTTACTTGATGAATTTCCTGCAGCACAAATTGAAGAAGTGCCAGATGCAGAAGGGCTCATAAAAAAAGTAATGGCAGAAAAATGGGATGTAGTAGTAAGCGACCTGTCAATGCCAGGCCGCAGTGGATTAGATGCACTGCAACAGATTAAAGCAAGCCATCCAAACCTGCCGGTATTGATTTTGAGCATTCATCCAGAAGAACAATATGCATTAAGGGCATTAAAATCGGGGGCCAGCGGCTATTTAAGCAAAGATACCGCTCCCGATGAACTGGTTAAGGCAGTACAAAAAGTTTTGTTAGGCAAAAAATACATCTCTCAATCCATTGCCGAAAAATTAGCCAATACATTTTCTTCAGGCACAAAAAAAAGTCCACACGAAAATCTTAGCGACCGTGAATTTGATGTAATGAAACTTTTAGCTAACGGAAAATCGGTATCGGAAATTGCCGAAATGTTTTCATTAAGCGTTACAACCGTAAGTACATACAGAGCCAGGGTAATGGCAAAAATGGATTTGAAATCAAACTCCGACCTTACACGGTATGCCATTGAAAATAATCTTATTTGAATATAAGAGATAAATCCTTCATTGCTATATGTTGCAGAATGTGTTGTATAAAATAAACTAACGGTTAACCGTTCTTTACAAAAAACTCAATTTTTTTTACTGCGGATAATATTGGTGTATTGCTTTCTTTTAAACAGTTAAATACAAATAATTAAAGTTTGAAAAATATCCGAGTAGTTTTTCTTTACATGAATTTTTAGTAGTAAAATTTAAGAAGTGCTTTTCAAAATAGAATAAGAGAAGAATTGTATTTTATACTATTGTCGCAATTTTAAAAACTTCCTCAAAAATTATTTGCAAATTTCAAATCCAAACATTTACTTTGTAATTCAAAGTGCTTTTTATATGGAGAAAAAACTACAACCCCTGGAAGATATCCAGCACATAAAAAGAATGATGGAACGCAGCAGCCGTTTCATAAGCCTGAGTGGTTTAAGCGGTATAACTGCCGGTGTTTGTGCATTGGCAGGCGCATGGTTTGCCAGTCGCGAAATTCACTGCTGGGTTAAAGGCGATTGTCAACTTGGTCTGCTGATAACCTCTGCAGGCAATGAACTCATCAACAGCCTTTTTTGGATTGCTACTTTAACTTTTTCAGGCGCTTTTTTATCGGCATTTATTTTTACTTATCTGCGTAGTAAAAAAAATGGTACACCTGTGTGGGGCGCTACCAGTATGCGTTTGCTATGGAACACTTTTATACCGGTAGCTGTTGGTGCAATTTTTTTAATACGCATGATGCAGTTGGGTGAGTTTCAGTTGGTGGCGCCGGGATGCCTGCTATTTTATGGTCTTGCATTGGTTAATGCAAGTAAATATACTTTGGGCGAAGTGCGTTACCTGGGTATTGGGCAAATTGTATTGGGAATTTTGAATTTATGGTGGCTTGGCTATGGTTTACAGTTTTGGGCCATGGGCTTTGGTGTTTTACATATTGTATATGGCAGCATGATGTGGTGGAAGTACGAAAGGAAATAAAATTTATTTGCCGAATGAATAACCCAATAGAAAATCTGAATAAAATTTTTGACAGCCGCATACGACTGGGTATTATGAGCGCCCTTATGGTGAATGATGCAGTAAGTTTTAATGAATTGAAAGAACTACTCGACATTACAGACGGTAACCTGGCCAGTCATTTAAAAACCCTGGATGAGAGTGGGTATGTAAAATTTCAAAAAGCATTTATTGGGCGTAAAACAAATACAACCTATTCTATCACCAGGGCAGGTGAAAAGGAATTTACCCTGCATCTGGATGCTCTTACGAAAATGATAGGATCGGTTAAATAATTTTTTATTGTATGCTTTTGATACAAGTTTATACAACTAAAAATCTAACCCCAGTGCAACATATAGTATTGGCTTGCCTTTAAAGAAACCACTCATAGGCCAACCTGCATCAAACTTTATAAAATAACCAAGCAATGTACTTCTGGCGCCAAAACCATAGCCGCCGGCAAACGGCCCAACACCTCCCGATTTTACTTTTACCTGTAATGGTGGCTGGCCATAAGTAATTTGAGGCCGTTTAAAATTGTCATAAGCGCCATTCCATGCGGTACCTAAATCAATGAACTGTATGATTTGAAAATTATTTAAGAATGAATTGTTGATTACACGGTTAAAGAATGTAGATACTATCGGCAACCTAAACTCGCTGTTTATTACAACACTGTTATTACCATTGGCTACATTTTGAATGTATCCACGCATGTTTACTGCAAGGCTTTGAAAAGCATAGTTTTGATCGTTGGCCGGCGGATTACTTGTGTTAAAATATCTTTCTTTTACAAGATCTCCGTTTGAATTATATTTTTGATTTTGACCAAACATCAACCACCCGTCAACACCGCCAAGGTAGTAAATCATTTTTTGATTGCCCCAGCTAAAATCGCCTGCAGCCCTGCCTGCCCAAATAAAGTTTCGGAGTATGGGATAATAATATCGGGCATCAAAACCAAAATTAAATGTGTTGGGGCCATCGGCAAACTGAACTTTATTTACCTGGCGATTCCAGTCAATATAAAATTTATACCGCAAGCCGTTCCAAATGTTTAGAGCAGGGTTTAAACTGTTATCATACACATATTCCAAATGTGTTACTGAATACAATGTTTTTTGATCGGGTTGATTTAGTGATAATTGGTCTAATGCCGAGAAAACAAGTTTTTCTGACCGTATGCCTGTTGATAGCCGGATACTTTTTGTTTTATCAAAAGGATAAGCAACATTAACCTGGTACAAATTGGTATAGTTTTTTAAAAGATATGTGCCAGATTGATCTGTTCCCTGCTGCACATTGCGGTAGTATGTACCGCCCCAATCTATACGCCGCTTATAATTCTGGTAACTCATCAGCCATTCATTATCTTTTAAATTGGTACCAATTCTAAAGCCACCGGTTACTTTCACATCTTCCATTAACTCGGTTGTGCCAAGCCTTATAAGTGCATTTAATACCGTGCCCGAATTAAGCATGATAGGCCCCGAGCCGCCCTGGTATGCCTGGTAACGGTTTACTAATACACCAGTACTAAAACCAGCAGATCCATAATCAACAGAAAACTTTGGTGGTTTGTATCTGTATTTTTTTATTGTTTTTAAAACATCTTTTCTGGTTGATGAAGATGTAGAAGAAACGGATGTTGCGCTGCTGCTATCTTTTTTGTCATTATCAAATTCGGTTTGAAAGAATTCATCTGATTTTTTTGCCGAATCAACTGTAGCTGTAAACTTACTTACAGCAGCAGTGTCGGAATATTCAGCCATTATTTTTTTCATGTATTCAGTGGGTTGGGCTGTTACATTACGCCTACGCAATACATTTTCATCTATTTTTAATTTGTACAAAATCTTTTCATCGCTTTGGCGGGTAACTTCACTCACCTGGTTATTATCGCCGGCAATTCGGGTTTCGGCCAGGGTACTTTGGTAATTGGTTAACGGAAATGTATATGCCGAATCGCTTGAAATGGAAACTACGGCCACTGTATCAATATCTGTTTTTTTATAAACCTTTAATGTGCTGTCAACTTCTTTGGCTGAAGGGTTGCGTAATATTTCTCCGGCTATCATCACCAAAGTATCAAGTCCTTCTTTTTTGGTAGAGAAAAAACCTGCATATCGGTTACCCACACCATTCTCATCGCTTACAAACGTAAAATGATTTTCGTTGTATTGCATAGGATAACGGGCATTACCATATTTTAAATGCGATAACTGCGAAATTTGGTTAAGCTCAGGCTTATCGCCAAAATTTGTTATCAAAAAAATATTATAACGGTTATCGCTTGGTAAAATCGAGTCGCCGGTTTTTGCATCGGGGCCGGGGCGGTTGCTGCTGAAAATAATACCGGTTTTATTGGGAAATGCTACAAAGGATGCATCCAGGTCGTCATACACATCGTTGGTAATCTGTTTTATTTTTTCGTTTTGCAGTTCAAGTGTAAAAATATCGGTATGTCCGTTTTTAACGGCAGTTAAAAGTAAGGTGTTGCTGTTAAGAATATACTTCATATCCTGCACCTGATCAAACTGTTTGGTAAGGTCTATCTTATATTGTTTTGACCGGGTGATGATATCGTAAACAAATAAATTCAGTTTTCCTTCTTTGGTATATAATACTGAAATCCTTGTTCCTTTTGGATCCCATGCCATCATTGGGTAATTCGGATTCATTTCGTTTTTGTAACTGCGTACACCGTATTTTAATAAAGTTTTGTTTTCAAACTCATCATTATAAATTACCCGTACTATGCCTTTTTTAAATTGAGTAACCACATACGAATTATTGCGTTTAACCGGGTTTACATTAAAACGGAAATAATCTAAACGGGTATTAATATCAAAACCATCTACATAACTTCCTTTTGGATATGGCTTTCTTCGTTTGATATCATTATAATATTTTTCATCCTGGTATTCCATAAACTCGGCCAGCACATCTTTAAATTTCTTTTTACATACCTGTAAACAAGCCTTGTTTATATTTTTATATAATGTGGATAGGTAAAGCAGGAATGTAACATTTTCTTTTTTGTATTTCTCTTCTATAAAAAACCAAAAAGCATGGCCTGCTAATTCGGGTTTTTCAAATGCAAACTTTGTAAACTTGCTGTAATTGCTGCTAAGTATTTCGCTTTTAAGTTCATCATCCAGTTCGGTACTCCAGTTTTGGGCCAGGTAGCTTATATAACCATCGGTAAGCCATTTGGGCAAATCAAGCAATGCCTGGTTGCCGGCAATTTCTCCAATATCATCGCCAAATAAACGATTTTCGGTTAATATTTGAGCAATGCCTTTACGTATTTGAAGTTTCAGTTTTTGATGATCTGCTTCAAAATAAACAACTACTTTATTGTTTACCAGTTTTGTTCCGCCATTGTTTTGCCAGTCAATGCCAAGCCCGATATTGCTTTGCTGCATATCGGCATATTCATTATATAAAATAATGTTTGCCCTGCGTTGCAAACTGTATTCTGCAGCCGCTTCCATTTGTGGTAATTCTTTTTCGGCGCTTTGCGCTATAAATTTTGCAAGCTCTTCTCCATTTTGGTAATAATAAATATTGAAATTATTGGTTTGATAATAGCTCCACTTAAATTTCTTAAACTGTACCCTGTTCTTTCCAAACTCAACAGCATTAACCTGTGCATTGGCCACCATTGCACTAATTATTATGATAAAGGAAATTAGAGATATTCTGCTGAACTTTGCCATGTGTGTGTATTGATAATGAGAATTAAAATTACTTTATTCGGTTTAATCATTAAAAAACAATTTAAAGCCCGATATGTTAAAAATAAAATCATTTGTTTTCAGCCCTATACAGGAAAATACTTATTTACTGTTTAATGAATTGAACGATTGTATAATTATTGATCCCGGCTGCTATTTTGCTTATGAGCAGGATGAACTTAACAGCTTTATTACACAGAGCAAATTAAAGCCGGTAATGCTGCTTAATACCCATTGCCACCTCGATCATGTTTTTGGCAACAAATCTATTGCCGAAAAATATGGCCTTACGCTGCAACTACATAAAAACGAAAAACCAATGTTGGATTATGCGCCAGCAACCGGCTTAATGTACGATATGCCATTTGATAACTATGCAGGAGAATTTATTTTTTTAAAACAGGGAGATATTATCAAACTTGGCCCTGACGAACTTTCTGTAATTGAAGCACCCGGTCATTCGCCTGGGCATATTTGTTTTTATTGTGCAAAACAAAATTTCATCATCAGTGGCGATGTGTTATTTAACCGCAGCATTGGCCGAACCGATTTACCTGGGGGCAACCATAAAACACTTTTAAAAAACATCAGAGAAAAATTGTTTGTATTGCCCGATGAAACAATTGTTTACAGTGGCCATGGCCCCACAACAACTATTGGCGATGAAAAATTGCACAACCCATTTTTAAATTGAGTTATTGAACATTGAAATACCAGTAACAGTCTTATTTTTTTTTGTTACATTACAGATACCGAATGTTAATTTTTAAATTTTAAAAGAATGAAAAAATTGAATAAGATTATAATACCACTTATAATTACAATTGCAATGATATACCCATATACAACAGAAGCACAGCAAGGTGCTGTTAAGCGTAAGATTGAAAAAGATATGGAAAAAAAATATGCCGATCCACAACGGCAAAAGGGTAAGGCCGAGCTGGAGAAAATAACTTACGAAAACGATAAAAGGTATAAAGACCCGGTAAATAAAGTGCAGGCAACCATTTCGTTTGAAGAAAAAGAGTTGGATAAAAAAGGAAATACCAAAAAAACGTTAGTGCAAAAAATTGTATTTGGTAAAACCGGAGAATGTATGGTTATGAACGAAGGTGATAAAAACGAAACCTGGATGATTTATAATTATGCCGATAAAGCCAATTATATAGTAAATGTAAAAGACAAAACCGCCATGAAAATGCCTTTGATAAACATGCAGAAAATGGCCGAGGCCGGAGCTAAAAGAGAAGCAGAAAAAAATGTAACGAACAATACCAGTTCGTGGAAAGCAACCGGCGAAACCGAAGTTATTAATGGCTACCACTGTACAAAATACATTTATACCTACAGCGATAATAAACATTACGCTAGCATGGATATGTGGATGAGTAAAGAAGTAAAATTAGATCTGGGTGATAACTACATGTTTGGCGCCAGGATGAATGCGTATAAATTTCCTGCAAATTCGCAGTATAAAGAGATGAATAATGGCTTTATTGTACGTTCGATACTGTACGACAAAAAAGGAAATGCAGTGCAGCAGCGTGATTTAAAAGAATTTAAAAAATCGGCAGACGAACAGTATTTTGATATGAGCAAGTTTAAGGTAACAGATATAATGAATTCACTCTAAGCAATTTCCTGGCAAAGCTCTACCAGCACACCGTTGGTGCTTTTGGGATGTAAAAAGCAAACCAATTTATTATCGGCTCCCTGTTTGGGTTTGCTGTTTAGCAAAACAAAACCTTCATCCTGCAGGCGTTTCATTTCGGCATTTATATCTGCAACTTCAAAGGCGATATGATGTAAGCCTTCGCCTTTTCGCTCAATAAATTTTGCAATCACCCCATCGGAAGTGGTACTTTCCAAAAGTTCAATTTTGGTATCGCCTTTTTTAAAGAAAGCGGTGTTTACCTTTTCACTTTCAACCAGTTCGGTTTTATAACAAGGGCTATTCAGCAATTTTTCAAATAAGGGTATTGATATTGTCAAATTTTTTACTGCAATACCAATATGTTCTGTTTTTTGCATGTTAATTACTATATACTTTACGAAATAAGTAAATTGAAAGTTAAGAGTACATTTTTAATGCTAAAATAGAACCTTTTGCAGTAAATTTGCTATATTAAAAACAGAAACTAAACAGATTGATTTTATGTTGAAATTACCTATTTATTTAGATAACAATGCCACAACACCCATGGATCCAAGGGTGCTTGAAGCAATGACCCCATATTTTTTAGAACATTATGGTAATGCAGCAAGCCGTAACCATCCGTTTGGTTGGGAAGCCGAAGAAGCTGTTGATTATGCACGTGAGCAGGTAGCAAAACTTATTAGCGCCGATCCTAAAGAAATAATTTTTACTTCGGGAGCCACCGAAGGCGATAACCTGGCCATTAAAGGCGTGTATGAAATGTATGCCAGCAAAGGCAATCATATTATAACA